>NZ_LWFI01000877.1:0-1357 GCF_001635735.1 Oleiphilus sp. HI0067 | reverse complement strand
ATCGTCGATTTGACCGGTGCAGCTCGTGATATCTACGCGCGCTATTATGCGCCATTTGAAGCTTTCCTATTCGTTGCGGCTATTTACCTCTGCATGACATTTACCTTGATTTATATCTTCCGAAAAGTTGAAGATAAAATCATGGCGCATACTAAGCCGCTCTCTTAATCAAAAGATCGCCACTGAGGTGTGCTCCTATGACAGATTTGAACTCGCTCTTTTCTCCAGCGAACTCATTTCTGTCACATACCTTGTCTCAAGATCCAGCTAAAACAAATTCAGCTACGTATGAGACTTCTTGTTTCACGGCACAACTACTCGCCGAAGGCATGCTGCGACTTATTCCGAAGCAAAACAAAACTCAAACAGCGGCGCAGCATCAAGGTCTATTGCTATCTGCTGGTATTCACGGAAATGAAACGGCTCCAATAGAGTTAATTGATCAACTCGTTACAGAGCTTCTTAGCAAAGACATCTCCATAGCCCGCCCCACTCTTTTAATACTTGGGCACCCCAAAGCAATGCGCAAAGCAAGCCGCTTTATCGAGTTCAATATGAATCGGCTGTTTATGGGAGTTCACAATGAAGATAATTTTTGTGGGAGCATTGATGCTAGAAGAGCAAAACTACTAGAGAGATATGTCTCTGAATTCGCTGAAGATTATGGCCTCAGCCAACACTTAGATCTTCACACCGCAATTCGCGATTCCTATGTTGAACGCTTCGCGCTCAAACCTAAAACCGAGCACGCTAACAATGTTTCAGATGAAGCTCGTGGGATTCTATCTGCACTTGGCTGTACGGCACTGGTCTATCAGCATAAGCCAGCAACAACGTTTTCTTCTTTTACCGCGCGCAGCTTTAACACCGATGCATACACGGTTGAGCTAGGTAAAGTGTACCCATTTGGGCTCAACAAACTCAGCGAATACGCAAACACTTATCAATGTCTTAAATCAATGATCTGTGGTGAGCTCATAACTGTCGCGCAAGATCAACTCAATGAATTCGAAGTGTGTCATGAGCTGATCGTAGACCATACAGAATATGTATTGTATGTTGATGAAGGTGCCCCTAATTTCTCGCGCTACAATCAGGGGACGATAATGGAAAAGTCTCCACTCAAAATTTATGAAGTGGAGAACACAGAAGAGCTTCTAATTTTTCCAAACAGCAAAGTGCCGATCGGTCAGCGCGCAGGCCTAATGCTGAAACGCATAAATAGCGGGTAAACCAAGTAGTTGCGTTAGCTCATCTAATGCAGTTTTAGATTCATCAATCAGACGTGGGTCAGCCAAATCGCTCTGCGCTAGTTGATCGCGATAATGACGTTCGGTCCATGCCATCAGCGTTTCGT
>NZ_LWFI01000876.1:0-4996 GCF_001635735.1 Oleiphilus sp. HI0067 | reverse complement strand
CGGCGACAGATGTTAGGTTTACTGTTTCACTAAGGTTGGCACGTGTTTCAACGTCAATGGTAATACCATTGATAACAATGTTTCCTGTCACGTTAGCAGAGGTGAAAGAGTTACCGTCGACAAATGTACCTTGAATCGAGGCTGATACACCCGTTTGCTCAGAAACAGAGTTAATTGCGGCTGCTTTTGCTATTGCAGATAAATCGTTGTTAGAGCTGGAAAACGCGTCGTCAACGCCTGATGATGCACCAATAGCTATGCCGTTGATGACGAGATCACCTGCCGCGAGGGCAGCTACAGGCGGCGTTGAAGCGGTGCTGCCCGGCGAGGATGAAATGCCATCAGTAGGTGAAACACCTAGTTGAGTAACATCTGTACCTTCAATACCGAAGCTTACATCTTCACCTTCATTTGCGCCGATTTGGAATGTAACATCGGTGAAGGATCCGTCTAGTAACTTGGTGCCGTTAAATGTTGTTTGGTCAGCAACACGTTCGATCTCAGTAATAAGCTGCTGAACTTCTTCATTCAAAGCTTCACGGTCTTGCTTGCTGTTCGTTGCGTTAGAGGCTTGTAGTGCCAAATCACGGATACGAAGTAGGTTGTCAGTCATCGAGCCGAGCGCGCCTTCAGCAACCTGAGCGAGTGACACACCGTCGCTGGCGTTTCGGATCGCGACTTTTAAGCCTTGGACTTGCGCGCTGAAGCGGGTAGAAATTGCAAGACCTGCTGCATCGTCTTTTGCGCTGTTAATACGCAAGCCTGAAGATAAGCGTTGCAGGGCTGTTTGGTTTTCGCTCTGAGACTTATCTAGGTTTCTTTGCGCGTTGATAGACGCAAGATTGGTATTAATTATTTGTGGCATGGTCTTCCCCTTCAGCCATACATGCGTGCAAATTCAAAAAATATTTTGGCGTGTTTGTAACGAATCGCCGATTGATTACTGTTCAGCGAATTCTGTGCCATGTTTGGTTTTTACTTTTATTAAATATTATAAATCAATGACTTATAGGGTTTTTTGTTTGAGGTTAAAATATGGGTGGGTTTTGATATGCCAAAAATCGGACACCGCTTGCCGCTTTTATTACAGACCTTAACACTCCGTAACAATATAGTTGCCGTTTCTTTTAAAGTTTATTTCCCGAGTGCCGTTAAGGTTTGCAACGAGTTCGACTTACAAGACATAGTTCTGTTGGTCAGAACTATGGTGTCGAACAGCAGATTGCTCAATTCAGGAGAGACGATATGCCACAAATAATTAATACTAACATCGCATCCTTAAACGCTCAGCGTAACTTGGATAGCTCTCAGTCAGCACAGGAAACAGCGTTGCAGCGTTTGTCTTCTGGTCTTCGTATTAACAGTGCAAAAGATGATGCAGCTGGCATCGCGATTGCTAACCGTATTGACGCTCAGGTTCGTGGTTTGAGCGTAGCATCACGAAATGCGGGTGACGGTGTCTCGCTTGCACAGATCGCTGAAGGTTCTATTGAATCGATTTCTACAAGTTTGCAGCGTTTACGTGAGCTTTCGGTTCAGTCTTCGAACGCTTCGAACGGTGATTCAGAGCGAGTTGCTTTGAATCAAGAAGCGCAGCAGTTGATTTCAGAAATTGAGCGAACTGCAGGTTCTGCAACATTTAACGGCGTAAATCTGCTAGACGGTTCTTTCCAAGGCAAATCTTTCCAAGTTGGCGCAAACGTTGGTGATGAGGTAACGGTTAGCCTAGGGTCTGTTGACACATCTTCACTTGGTTCAGCAGCCTCTTCTGGTGTGTCTAGTAACTCTAGCAAGGCAGCGATCGCAGCGAACGCCACAGGTGCCGCCCTTCGTGAGCTTGTTGCCGGCGATTTGGTAATCAATGGAGTGTCAGTTGGTGCATCATCTGGTGGTTCTGACACAGCATCAGCACTACTTAAGAGCTCAAGTGCAATTTCAAAAGCTGCTGCAATCAATGCAGTAAGTGACCAGACTGGTGTTGTAGCAACGGCGAATGCTAACACAGTAGAAGGTACTTCAGTAACGTCTGCATCTGGTACTACTGCGGGCACGCGTGTCGTAACTATTAATGGTGTTCAGCTGTCCTTGGTTGTTGCGGCATCAGGTGCGAACAACGCTACAGCTACTCAAACAGAACTTGGTAAAGTAGCTGATCAAATTAATTCTCGCCAAGACGCAACCGGCGTTACCGCAGCGGTCGTTGAAACTGACGACGGTTTCCGCGTTGATTTGACGGCTGAAGATGGTCGTAACATCTCGTTATTAGATGGTACGGCTGGTGACGCTGCTGCTGCAGGTTTACGTGCGGGTGCTGCAACTAACGCAAACGTCTACGTTGGTAATGTTACTTTATCAAGCACTGACGGCTCGGATATCACTCTTAGTTCAACAACAGGCAATATCGATAATGCCGGTTTTGAAACTGGTACATTCTCTGGTAACACTGCTTCAGTAGTTGGTGATAACTCTTCAGATGCCAGCCGTGCTGCGTTGGTTTCCGGTGACCTAACTATCAACGGTGCTAACGTTGGCGCTACCTTCGCAAGCGACGATACAGCTTCTACTGGTAGTCAGTCTGCTAGTGGTATCGCTTTAGCTGCAGCTATCAACCGCATTTCTGATACAACAGGTGTTTCAGCAACGGCTAACCAAAATACGGTCAACTCTGCTGCAGTATCGGCCGGTGCAGTCGCAGGTCTTACGATCAATGGCGCTACAATTAACGCTGGTGCGGGCAGCTCTTTAAGTGAACAGGTTACTAATGTCGTTGAAGCGATCAACCAAGCCTCTGGTCAAACAGGTGTTCGTGCTGAGGTTCTCGATGGTGACCAGTTAACTCTTGTTGCTGATGATGGTCGCAACATTGTCGTTGGTGGTACGGTAACAAACACTGGCCTTACAGCTGATACCTATGTAGCTGGCGTAACTTTAACTGGCGGTGGCGAAATTAACCTAGGTAGTGAAACTGGTGACATCGAAAGTTCTGGTCTGAACATTGGCTCTTACGGTGCGACAGAATCTGGTACGCTCCTTAAAGATGTGGATATTTCTACAGCTGATGGTGCTAAAGCAGCGATTGCCGCAGTGGATAATGCAATTAACACTGTGAACGCAGAGCGGGCGAAACTTGGTTCGATTCAGACGCGTTTTGAAAACGTTATCTCTGCTAACGCGATTGCGATTGAAAACTTCTCTGCATCATCAAGTCGAATTAAAGATGCGGATTTCGCAGCAGAAACGGCTGCGCTTTCAAGAGCGCAGGTTCTTCAGCAGGCCGGTATTTCAGTATTGGCTCAGGCTAATGCTCGGCCTCAGCAGGTTCTTTCACTTCTTCAGTAATAAGAAGCTAAGGACTTTTTGATCTTAGTGGCAGAAATCATTGTGCCACTAAGGTTAAACTTAAGCTAAGGATAAGGGTGCAATTATGAATGACGTTAAACTCGTAAACACTGAGTTCGCTTTGAGGCAGGGAGCTTCAGAGGTAACGCTTCCTGCAAAAACGACTGCAGGGGATTCAGCACCAAATCGTCAAGCGGATGAGATCGCTTCTGAACTAACTGATGTTGCCGAGCAGGGTGCAGAGCAAGTAGAGCAAGCGGTCGCGAATCTAAATGAATATGTTCAATCGGTACAGCGAGATTTGCAGTTTCGATTGGATGACACGTCAGGAAAAACAGTGATAACTGTTTATGATCGGAGTACTGAAGAGGTAGTTCGACAAATTCCAGATGATGTCGCTATTCGTTTGGCTCGAGATTTGCAGCAGGATGAACCGATAAGTTTATTTAAAGCAAAAGTTTAGATAAACCGGCAATCCGGTGCTGAATATGTAAGGGCAAAAGGTAAACTTTTGCCCTTTTTTGTCCTAGGCTAGTCTCGCTAGGGTAAATTATTTAAAAGGTAGTAATTATGGCTAACGTATCATCTGTAGGTATTGGTTCTGGCGTTTTGACCAGTGATCTTATCGATCAGTTAGTCTCTGCTGAAAGAACGCCTACAGAGAATCGCTTAAATTCACGAGAAGAATCCGTCACGGCTGAGCTGTCTTTATTCGCTCAGATACAATCTGCAGTGACAGATATCCGTCTTCCTGCTCGGAATCTAGCTAACCCCGATACATTTAATGAATTGACCGTCAATACAGGTAGTTCTGCCTTTACGGCAAGTACAAATTCTAAAGCGATTGCAGGTAACTATACGCTTGAAGTTACTAGTCTCGCTAAATCACAATCTTTGAGTTCTGGAACTTTCGCCGACTCCGATACAACGCAAGTAGGAGAGGGCACACTAGCCTTCACTATTGATGGTGTGACAACAAATCTCGCGATCAATTCGTCGAATAATACCTTGGATGGTATCGCGTCAGCGATTAATGAAGAGTCTGCGTTGGGAGCGAGCGCAACGGTTATTAACAATGGTTCTGGCTATCAGCTTGTTATCACGAGCAGTGAAACAGGTGTTGCGAAGGCTATAGAAATTAACGTTACTGATTCGGACGGTAATAACATTGATGGGACAGGGCTGTCGCAGCTTTCCTATACCACAGGGGCACAAAACCTAATTCAGAATCAGGCAGCAACTGATGCGTCGTTTAACTTCAACGGCATTGCTATTACGCGTACCTCGAATACCGTTGATGATCTTGTTGAAGGTTTGACAATCGAACTCAAAGGTACAAACACAGGCTCACCGGCAAGTCTTACTGTTGAGCGCGATGACGATGTGGTTGTCGAGAAAGTTCAAGAGTTTGTAGATAAATATAATGCCTTGCGAGCGTTGATTGTTGAAAACTCACAGATTGATCCAAGTAATCCTGCGGCAGCCGGCCTATTGGTTGGTGATACAGCTACGCGCTCAATTTCCAATCAAATCCGAAATATCTTAGGTAGAACAATCGAAGGTTTGGGTAATGATCCTGTACGGGGCCTTGCTGAGCTTGGTATCTCTACCAATAATGACACTGGAAACCTTCAGTTTAATGAGGCTGAATTCCGCG
>NZ_LWFI01000875.1:0-3232 GCF_001635735.1 Oleiphilus sp. HI0067 | reverse complement strand
AATTTGCGTGGGAACAGTGTTTTTAGACGCAAGTGTTGATTCAGGTGCTGAAATCGTCGCGCAGTTAGATGAACTGAACCAAGCTGTTCCAATTCTCACGATTGGCGATGCGGGGCATTTCAATTTGGATGATGTGTTACGTAAAAAAGTCATCGCATCGCTCGAATCATCTCTGGAATACAACCAAACCATTGATAGCTTATATCGTGCTCAGTTGTACCGAGATCAATTTGCTACGAACCGGAAGCGTGGACAGCAGCGAGAAGCTGAATTGTTTAGAAGCTTGGTCGGTACTAGTCGCCCAATTCAAGAAGTTAGAGCTCTTATGGGACAAGTGGCTGACAAAGATGTTAGCGTTTTGATCACTGGTCAGTCTGGTACGGGTAAGGAAGTAGTAGCGCGCAATTTGCACTACAACTCACATCGTCGCAATGAGCCTTTTGTTCCCGTTAACTGTGGTGCTATTCCTGCTGAGCTTCTAGAAAGCGAATTATTTGGCCATGAAAAGGGCGCATTTACTGGTGCGATAACTGCCCGTTCAGGTCGCTTTGAGCTTGCTGAGGGTGGCACGTTGTTTCTGGATGAGATCGGAGACATGCCGCTAAATATGCAGGTGAAAATTCTTCGCGTATTGCAAGAAAAAACCTACGAGCGAGTCGGTGGAACAAAAACGATTCCTACTGATGTGCGTATTATTGCTGCGACGCACAAAAATCTCGAAGAGATGATCGAAGAGGGCACATTCCGAGAAGATCTGTATTACCGACTGAATGTCTTCCCGATTGAAATGCCTGCTTTAAAGGAGCGTGAGGAAGATATTCCTTTGTTGATCAACGAACTCATTTCGCGTATGGAAACTGAGAAGCGCGGATCTATTCGTTTCAACTCCGCTGCGATTTTGAGTTTATGCCGCCATGAATGGCCGGGTAATGTTCGTGAGCTTGCTAACTTAGTTGAGCGCTTGGCGATTATGTATCCTTATGATGTGATTGGTGTTAAAGAGCTTCCACAGAAGTACCGTCATGTTGAGGTAGAGGATGAGTTCCTTGAGAGTGAGGATACTGCAACGCAGGTACAAGGTTTGGCGGGTGTTGATTCTCCAGCTTTGTTGCCGATTAACGGTATCGATCTTAAGGAATATTTGGCAAGTCTTGAAAAATCATTGATACGACAAGCGCTTGATGAGTCTTCTGGTGTTGTAGCTCGAGCTGCAGAGCGATTGAGAATTCGACGTACTACCTTGGTTGAGAAGGTTCGAAAGTACGAACTCAATGGGTAGTAGTGTCAGAAAAATGAACACAAAAAAGCCAAGTTATAAACTTGGCTTTTTTGTGTCGTAATATTGACAGTCTTACCTTGTCTACTTCATTTAAATCTCTTCAAGCTATTGAAATATATAATCTTTTATGTTTTGGCCTAACACCTGCTTTCTCTGTCCCGAATAGTGTTTTGCATCCGACCTTCGAAGTAAGTGAGATAGTAAATGGGACAGTCTTATAGTAAGACTCAAGAGCGTCAGACCGAAGACCAGAAACAAATTGCGGCTCAATTAGCAGCAGTTGAACGTGTTCGTTCTGAACTTAAACAAAAAAAATCAGCGAAGCTCGTTAATCTCAGCTCATCGCAGCTCCTTCAATATCGTGAACTAGAGCAACGTGTTGTCGCACTCAAAAGCGAACTATCTGAAGCTGAATCACACACCGCGCAGCAAGAAAAAGAAAAGCAAGCGCTGGAGCATCGTCACTCTGCGTTGTTAAAAGTACTGCCCGCTGGCGTCGTGGTCCTTGATGGCAAAGGCATTATACGAGAATATAATCCTGCGGCTGTTGAACTTTTAGGTGAGCCTCTTGAGGGAGAACGGTGGTTTGACGTTATTAAACGTTGTTTTGCGCCTAAGCATGACGATGGTCACGAAGTGTCCCTAAAAGATGGTCGCAAGCTTGGCATACAGACGCGTTCACTTAAGTCTGGCGACGGCCAATTAATATTACTCAACGACCTTACCGAAACGCGTGCTTTGCAAGCCCAAGTTAGTCGCACCGAAAGACTAAGTTCGTTAGGTCGAATGGTGGCCAGTTTGGCGCATCAGATTAGAACTCCTCTTTCTACGGCCATGCTATATGCGGGACATCTTAGACGACCAAAAATGAATGAAGAGATGCGTATTGAGTGTGCTGAAAAATTGCTTTCTCGTCTCACACATCTAGAGCATCAAATACGCGATATGCTTGTTTTTGCAAAAGGCGAAACTCGATTAGCCGAGCAGGTGAGCATGCAAGCATTCTTTGAGAGTTTGCAGACTGCTGCAAAGCCTTTGCTTGATAAACACATGGTCAGTTCGACTTGGTCAAATGCCTCACAGGGGCAAATACTGTGTAACCAAGAAACCTTGGTCGGCGCGTGTATCAACTTAATTAATAACAGCATTGAAGCTCACGAAAGCTCAGATGCGCGACGTCAGTTGGAAATTAATATTGACTCATTCGATGCCGATGGCCGCTTCGCTTGTATTCAAATCAACGACAACGGGCCGGGCATTCCAAACACCATTGCGCGACAGATTCATGAACCTTTTTTTACAACAAAATCACAAGGCACGGGCTTAGGGCTCGCCGTTGTTGAGGCGGTAGTAAAAGCGCACAAAGGTAAATTTTCACTGCGATCAACTGATAGTGGTGCGCAGGCGACAATCTTAATTCCACTGTTTAAACCTGAGCAAAATATTCTGAACCCAGCAATGGCTAGAGAGGTAACAAAATGAGTACTCCTAATGTTCTTATCGTCGAAGATGATCGCGAGCTTAGAGAAGCGCTTTGCACCACACTAAAACTTGCTGGTATGAAGTACTTTGAGGCCGATTGCGCAGAAAATGCTTTGATCGCCTTGGAAAAACGAAACTTTGACATTGTCGTGAGTGATGTAAATATGCCGGGCATGAGCGGCCATGAGCTATTAGCGCAGGTTAAGTCAAAGGTCCCGGGTTTACCTATGATGTTGATTACAGCATTTGGGCAGATCAAAGATGCGGTAGATGCAATGCAATCTGGCGCAGATGACTACCTAGTTAAACCATTTGAGCCGCAGACGCTGATTGATTCGATCGACAAAATAGTTGGTGCTAACAGCAATCCTGAAATTAGTGATGAGCCGGTTGCAAACGCTAAATTTACCAAAGAGTTTTTTAAGGTTGCGCGCAAGGTCGCGAAAACCGATTCGACTGTCATGATTTCCG
>NZ_LWFI01000874.1:0-4787 GCF_001635735.1 Oleiphilus sp. HI0067 | reverse complement strand
GAACAACATGCTTTTCTTTGCAGCATTTCCTATGCTCGCAGCCGCTTGGGCACTCTATATCTCGAGAGACTACGACACATTTTTAATGTATTAAGTCCAGTTAAAACCAATCAAAGAGTAGTGACGCGCCAACTCTTCACTGCTCTGATTTCACGCAAGAAATCAATTAATAGTCACTAACAAGTCGCTTCGACAAACTTGAATGGCTCGATATCAAGTCCGATAGATCACCACTTACCAAACCACCATCCAATACTCGCCACTCACCAGCGACCATCACTGCATTCGCGTTGTGCGCACCACATAACAGGAGTGCAGCAAGAGGATCATGACTTCCAGAAAATCGTGCCTCATCCAATTTGAATAAGGCAATATCCGCTTGCTTTCCAACTGCGAGCTCTCCAATATCAGAACGTCCTAAAACAGACGCTGAACCTTTCGTTGCCCAACGGAGGGCATCAAAGTGCGTCACCTCATCGGCCTCATAACGCAGTCGATTGATTAACATGGCTTGTCGTACTTCTTGGATCATATTTGAGCCATCATTAGATGCAGATCCATCAACACCCAGCCCGACTGGCGAACCGTGTTCCTCCAATTCAAGGGTTCGGCATATCCCAGAAGCAAGCACCATATTGGATGAAGGGCAATGGCAAACGCTCACACCCGCCCTACCTAAGCGATGCAACTCGTCGTCATTAAAATGAATGCCATGCGCAAGCCAAACATCATTACTCATCCAATTGACGGACTCTAAATAGTCCACGGGGCGCATACCAAATGTTTTAAGGCAGAAGTTATTTTCATCTTCAGTTTCAGCCAAATGGGTATGTAATCGAACACCGTGATCGCGCGCCAAAGAGGCTGTTTGCTTCATCAAATCAGTAGTGACAGAGAACGGCGAACATGGCGCCAGCGCGATATTCACCATAGATCCTTCTGAGGCATCATGATACTGACGAATCAAACGTTCAGAATCTTTCAAAATAGCGTCGTCAGATTGCACAGTCGATTGCGGCGGCAAGCCACCATCGTCTTGCCCTAAACTCATTGAGCCGCGTGTCAGGGTAACGCGCGTTCCCACTTTTGAAGCGGCTTGAACTTGAATATCAATCGCTTCAGTTAATGCCTCAGGAAACAAATAATGATGATCTGAAACCGTAGTACAGCCAGAAAGAAGCAACTCGCTCAAACCTAATTCAGTCGCAGCACTTAGCATCTCTGGTTGAAGCCTCGCCCACACCGGATACAAGGTTTGAAGCCAAGGAAACAAACGTTTGTTAAGTGCTGGCGGAAATGCGCGCGTAAGCGTTTGATAGAGATGATGATGAGTATTAATCAGACCAGGTAATAGGACCGACTCTGAAGCATCAAACACTTCATGATAAGACGTTTGGGGTACTTGACCGAGGGCAATAAGCTCCACGATTTTATTGCCACTAACAACAATACCGCCACGCGCATCTTCATCATTGGCGGTAAATACGGAAAGCGGATTTTTAATCCAAGTCGTTTTGGGATTAGACATGAAAAGTCACTCCTATTTATTGTGAATAGAACAGGATGGCAGTGACTTCCTAAGGGAATGCTCAATGAGCAGCGTGTTAATCTGCCGATGAAATATGAACAGCTTGAACTTGGGGTCAGAGTACTTTTACTCTGACCCCAATATTCGTTATACGTTTAAACCACAGCCGCCTAAAATGACTGTGCAAAGCAGTTCTTTAATTCTTTGTACGTCTTCGTCGTCGTACTCAAGCTTATTCGTCACAGTAAGAATCTGCGCATCAAAGTCAGCGTAATGCTGTGTCGTTGACCAAATCATGAAGATCAAATGTTCAGGATCAATCGCTTTCATCTTGCCTTGATCAATCCATGATTGAATGATTTTGCTTTTCTCACGTACCCAAGTACGCAAGTTTGTGCGCAAGTGCTCTTGAAGATTTGGCGCGCCTTGAATGATTTCTAAAGCAAAAATTTTAGAGGCACTTGGATACTGAATCGCCAAGTCGACTTTGGCACAGATATACGCGCGTAAAACTTCAGCAGGGTCATCCCCTTCACTCATATCTTCAATCGTTTCGTCCCAACGATTAATGATTTCATCAAGTACCGCAAGATAGAGTGCTTGTTTGCTTTTGAAGTAGTACAGCACATTCGCTTTTGGAAGGCCGGCTGCATCAGCAATTGACTGCATGCTTGTGCCCTTAAAGCCATTCTTTACAAAGGAATCTTCTGCTGCTGCAAGAATATTCTTACGATTTTGTGCACGAATTTTTCCTGTTTTTTGCGGAGCTTCTGCGATATCCATGGTAATACTACTTGTTCGTTTCTTATTAAGCCGCCACTGATGACGGTAGTTCCCCCAAACCTGCTTAAAGCAAACTTGGCCGTAAATTATAAACGAAAGGAACGCTGTGCGTCCCCTTCGCAAGGCGCTAAATTAAACGCTCACTTACTTCATTTCTTTTGGTAACAATGAGTTGAGAATTAAGGCTGTTAATCCACCCATTGTCACTGCCGAACCAAAAATCGTTTGAATTAGTTTTGGCATTTCTTGCAACACATCTGGAACCGCAGCAACACCAAGCCCCATTCCAAATGAAAGCGCCATAATCAGCATCGCGCGTCTATCCATCTCTACCGTTGCAAGTATACGTACACCTGCCGCGGCAACGGTACCAAACATTACCAAAGTTGCACCACCTAAAACGGGTTTAGGCAACTGCTGGAATACTCCACCTATAATTGGAAATAAGCCAAGTACAACTAAAATCCCCGCAACCCAATATGCTACATATCGGCTTGCAACGCCCGTTAGCTGAATAACACCATTATTCTGACTAAATGTGGTATTTGGAAAGGTATTAAAGGTCGCTGCGATCAAAGAATTAACACCATCACCCAGTACGCCACGCTTGATACGTTGGCGATAGCTATCATCGTCAATTGAGAGCTTAGAAAGCATCGATGTAGCGGTTAAATCACCAGAAGATTCAATCGCCGTAATAAGATAAATGAAAGCTACAGGAATAAATGCTTCAACATCAAAGCTAAACCCATATTTAAACGGCGTTGGTATCGCAACCAAATCCATATCGGCAAGCATAGAAAAATCGACCTTACCCATAAACCAAGCGGCAATAAAACCGATGATCAAACCGTAGAAAATCGCGCCAGAACGCAGTATCGGCTTAGAACTTTGATTCAATATGATAATAATCAACAACACTGAACCGCCAAGGGCTAGGTTTTCTAAACTACCTAAATCTGGGGCTTTAAAACCACCAGCCAGATCCGTCATACCGACTTTGATTAAATAGAGCCCAATCGTGGTGATAACAATGCCTGTCACTAGAGGGGTCACAAACACTTTAAGCTTGTGTAAAAACTGGCTTAGAAAAATTTCGATAAATGCGCCAAGGAAACAAACGCCAAAGATCAAGCTTAAGATCTCATCAGGACCACCACCTTTACCTTTCGCGATAAATCCAGCCGCTAAGATAGAGCTTAAAAAGGCAAAACTAGTGCCTTGAAGAGCCATCAAGCCCGAACCTACTGGGCCAAAGCGTCTAGCTTGTATAAACGTTCCTACACCCGAAACGATAAGTGCCATGCTTATAAGATAAGGTACTTCGGAACCTAATCCTAAGACACCGCCAATAATTAAGGTGGGCGTGATAATTCCAACGAAGCTTGCAAGCACATGCTGCAAGGCGGTGAGTCCTGCGACGGGCGCAGGCGGTCGATCATCTATGCCATAGATGATTTCTGAATTCGTCATGCTACTTTCCTCGCTAAACACACAATCAATTATTTTGGTTAGTTAATTGATCAACTACCTAAAGTAAGTAATTAAAAATTTAGTACTTTGTTTATTTGTGACTTTTAATTGTATTCATGTTCTTTTTATAAGCTTCCTGCTTCAAAAATGCTGCAGTGCTTTGAGGCACTGCAGCAAAAAAGAAGACGGTTTTTATCAAACCTTAAGTACGACTTATAGGTGGTACTTGATCAAGCCGCTAACTGCAGACTCGTTTTCGTCACTCTTAACACCGAACTTGTTGCTCCAGTAAGAGTATTCGATACCAACTTCAAGCTTAGACTTGGTGATACCCATGAACTTGCCTACGTCAGCACGAAGCTGTGGGTTGAAGTGGAAATCAGACGCGTGATCAGCTTCTGCTGAAGACCAGTCGATGTAACCGTCGAACATGAAGTCAACACCTGCTACTGCGAAAGGAACACCGTAAGTAACTGTCAACTGAACGTCATCCTTGTTGTTTTCATTATCAGCGTAGAAAACGTTAGTGCCGAAAAACGCAAATCCTGGAAGATCCCAGCTCAAGCCAACACCGTAAAGGTAATTGTCTTGACTAAAACCAGTTGAGTTAGAGCTAAATTCGTAAGTTGTAGCAAGAAGTACATCTTTAATCGGACCAACACTTAAGTCTGATCCTGCTAAGTTACTAAGGCTGAAACGAGGAGAAAGTTCACCGTAAGTTTCGTTGAAGCTAGAAGCTGAACCTTTACCGTTTAGACGATCTACGAAGAAGAACGCATCACCCCAATCGTGGCCAGAAGCGTGCTCAATTGTCATCACAGTCATTTCTTGAGTCTTATTCGGAGCACCGAAGTTGTAACCTACATTGAAGTAATCAGCACTGTGAAGAACAGTTACACTGTTGTCTGCCCAGAATTGTTCTGCTTGAGCTGGAGCAGCGACTACCGCTGCAGAAAGTGCTGCTGCACTTGCAAGAGTTTTTAGTTGTTTCATTTTTCTACCT
>NZ_LWFI01000873.1:0-5502 GCF_001635735.1 Oleiphilus sp. HI0067 | reverse complement strand
TAACTATACGAATGTATCACGGCATAAGATGACATGCCCAGATCCCTTACTGGAATGAACTTTTTTATACCGTGAATGTCACAAGAGCCCTATCTTTTTCAGCAGCAAAGAATCGCACTGGAGGCATCATGGCACGCCATGGGAAATCATCTACTACTAAAACTCAAAAAGTAAAACGTAAAAAAATTACACCTAAGACCCTGAAAAAACTTGGAATTAGCGCTGTATTCGCAGCCTTTCTTGGCGTTTGCCTAACAGCCTATAGTCACGTGATTCAGACAACACAGGATCTTTCCGTGATCGGCAATGGCACAGCGACTGTGGTTCAAGTACATGATCCAAACTGCCCAAATTGCGCACAACTAAAGCGCAACGTAGATGCACTCCAATCCGAGTATGACGAGGACATACAATTCAAAATTGCTAACCTCGCCAACAAGAAAGGCAAAACTTTCGCTGGCAAATACCAAGCCCCTAAGACAACGCTATTGCTATTCAACAAGCACGGAAGACTAACGAATACTCTGCACGGCATTACTTCTAAAGAGGATCTTCGAGTCGCCTTTAATCAACTTACGAGACGATAAGGCCTCAGTACAACTGAATCGCATAAAAACCATTCTTGCCTTGCTGCTGATTAAAGAGTCGCGCACAATCAACGCAAAATAAATAGTAGTGCGAACAAATGGACGACACGTATTTCCTGCAAGCTGCGACCATGTACTTTTTAAGTCTGTGGAAAACCTACCTAGGCCCATTCATTGCTGCGGGCAGCGGTTTTAGTTATATCGAGATGCTTTTATTCAATCTAGGTGCTGCACTATCATCTTCGGTGAGCGTGTTGTTTTTGACTGACTTGTGGGTAAAAAAACTTCAGTCGAAACGAAAAGGATTCAACAAGCATCTAAGAAAGGTGCTTAGAATCTGGAAGAGGTACGGAAAACGAGGATCAGCGGTGCTTGCGCCAATTCTAATCGGCATACCGACCTATGCAGTGATTGCCCGACGCTTTAAGCAAAGCCGCCGTTCAATTCTGCTTGAAATCACAATCATTACGTTCGCGTGGTGCTCTGTCATCTTTGTCGCAGGACGCGAAGGATTCTTGCTGCTAGATGCGGCTATTTAGCAAAACGATCGAACCAACTAAAAAAGCCGCCAAGTATCAGAAATACATTGGCGGCAAAATTAGCTAAGGGAGCTCAACTAATTAGAACTTCGCACCTAACCACAACCAAGCTTTATCTGTATCAACTTTGTTAGTGCCAGCATCACCCGCTGAGTACATACCGTACTTAAACCCAGCAGAATAGGTTTTGTTGAACTTCTTCGCGAGCAACAAATCAAGCTCGCTTCCGAAGTCATCAACTCCTGCAGTGCTCTCATCCGCAGAAAAATCATGGTAAGTCGCAGCTAACTTAAAGCCTGCTAGCTTTGTGCTGACAGATACATAGGTATCTACTAGACCTTGGTTTGGCGTTCCAAGAAATTGATCGGTCCAGCCATTGAATTTATGGCCAGTCGCGAGAGGGGTTGAGAAACCATACATTCCTTCATCAGATCCCAATTGTTCGTAGCCTAGTTTCGCGGTAATTCCTTTCACAGCGGCACCTAACTCGAGTGCCAAGTACTCTGCGTCATAGGAGGTTGTCGCTGACTCTGATTCCTGTGTTGCTAGTTCAGCGCTATAAAGTAAAGTTGTACCTTCAGAAATTTCTTTTTTGCCCGCGAAACGAACACCGTAGGTATCGATACCATTTTCTGCGTCTTGATCAACTTCTAGCAAATACGCATAGGCAGAAACCTTTCCAAGGCCAGTCTTATAGCTGACATTAAACAAGTGATCTTTCGCATCCACATCTTTGTCTTCAGCAAAAATACGGTTTCGTTTACTCAAATAAGCGTATTCTGCAGCCAGTGCATCTGTTAATGCAGATAGAACTCGAACACCATCAAAGGTTTGTCGATCCTGACGCCTGCCGACATGACCAACAAAACGATGATTATCTAAAGCAATCACCTGGCGACCCACCGTGACACTTGTCTTGCCGGCACCATATTTCAAAAATGCTTGATCCAATTCAGTGGTTTCAGGGTCGGCAACAACTGATTAAACACCCGTATTTTTTCCAATGCCGTTGTTGTACTCATCCACACCTGCAACCACGCGCGAATCTTCAAATTAAACCAACCCTGAGGAGCCTGAGTATTCGGCTGTCTTATAACCCAAACGTGTTCTAAGGGTTAATGCACTTGCGTCCTTTAGCGCGTTATCTTGATCAACCGTTTCATAACGTAAACGAAGATCGCCGCAAGCTGTGCCGGATGCTAAGGCATCCGCAACCGTTTCTGCGGCTGCATAAGCCTGTGCTGACATCGAACAAGATCCCAAGGCAACCGCTGTTGCAAGAATGTTTTTTGGGCTAAAAGATTTTAGTTTTTTCTTAGAACGCATATTTACTTCCTCTACGATAAAAAAATGGGGCATTAGCCTTCAGCTAACGCAATCGCAACTTCTACGGGGGCGTTGATCAACTCAGAAATTCAGGCACAAAAAAAGCATTAGGCAGCAATTAAGCTGAATAATGGTTTGGGCTTCTTTGCCTGCGCTTACAAGCGCTTTACGCGGCTACCTCCATGGCAGCACACGTCTGATCTTGCAAAGTTCAGACCAACTAAGAAATGAATCCATTTTTTTAGGATTTAATAGAGAAAAACAAGAAAAGTTCACTTTTTTGCTCAATCACGATGTAAGCAAAATGCGGCCTTGATGCATTTAAGTGCGCTTGTAGCTCACCCTTTTAGAACAACATGCCCAAGCGTGCATTCAAACGAAGCACGCCGCGCAATAATCGGTACAGAACCCAAAGACCTAAAATCAACAACATGGGAATACCGATCACCGCACCAATAATTGTAAACACTAAGATGAAGCCAACTACCAGACATAACAGGGCAAACCAAAAGGTGCGTATGAGCCAAGTAAAGTGGCTATCTAAATATGTACCGGCAGCTTCATCACGCCACACATAACAGATGATCAAGGCAATAATAGAGGGCCAACCGGTGAGAAAAGCTGTGACGATAAGTGCTGGAGACAGCAAACCATTAAAGGCGCTAAAGAAATGTAATAAGTAAGCGACAAAAACGAGCTTCTCTAACTTACCACTTGGTACATTCGCAACATTTGACACAGCATGTACCTCCTAGACGTTTGACTCTGGCGCATCGCTTTGCGCTTTTGTCTCTCGCAACTTCTCGCGATGATTTGAACGAGCAAGCGCCTGCATATCTTCAACGGCGTCCGTCTCGTCCATGATCTCTCGCCCTAGCAAAGTTTCAATGGCATCTTCTAAAGACACAACCCCTTCGTTCTGGCCAAACTCATCTGTCACCAAAAACAAATGTGCGCGCTTCTTAATGAACGTATCGAGGAGCTTTTGAACAGGTAAGCGATCGGACACACGGCTCAACGGTTTAATAACGGAAACAATACTCTCGCTACCCTTGCCTTGGCGTTCAGCTTCATATAGATCGGCACGAATCACCTGACCAATCACATCATCAACATGCTCGTCGTAAACAGGTATACGTGTAAATTGCCTTGTTTGCGGATCATCCAAAGCTTCTTGAATGGTGGTGACCGCAGGAAGCATATGCACAACACTGCGAGGCGTTAAAATTTCTTCCGTCGCCACTTCTCGAAGATGAAGTAGATTTGATAAGTATTCATTCTCTTGCGAGACAATCGTGCCGTCTTTTTGGCCAAGTGAGGCAAGCGCTAAAATTTCATCACGCGTAATCACATTGTCTTTGTCTTTACTGAATAACTTGGTCAAGCGCGTCGACAGCCACACTAGCGGGAACACAATTTTCACTAACCAAGAGATAGTAAAAGACGCCGGCACAGCAAGTTGCCGCCAATAGGTCGCGCCCAATGTCTTAGGAATAATCTCAGAAAAATACAAAATAGCTAAGGTGAGTAACACCGCAATCAGTGTTTCCCACTCGGCACCATAAACCTGAACAGCTTGAGACCCAACCCCCGCTGCGCCCATCGTATGCGCAAAGGTATTTAAGATCAGAATACTGGAAAGAGATTCGTCTAGTTTAGTCCGAACTTCGGCAATTTTAGCGCCCAGTTTTGGCTTCTCTGATTGAATAGTTTCGCTGTAGCTAGGGGTAATCGATAAGAGAACAGCTTCTAAGATAGAGCATAAGAACGATACGCCAATCGCGATCGCAAGATAGAGTAATAATAGGGTCATGTATTTTTTCCAAGCACTTGAGGCTCTAATGTAGCAAATTGCAACACAATCAACTATGCCAATTCCACTATTCTAAGTGAATGGATGCTAATCTAATTAACACAAGGCCAAAGCGCTCAAAACAGTGTAGTGTATGTGCTATCGATTCAGCATTTCACATTGCGACGCTTCACGAGACCAAGCTATGTTTTTCATCCGTTTGTTCATATGCCTAATACTTTTATCATCAGCGTTCACGGCTCAATCAGCAGTCATCCTGCAATATCATCACGTGAGTGACAAAACGCCTCCGAGCACGAGTATCAGTCCACAGCTATTCGATCAACACTTAGAACATATAGAGCAGCAAGGCTTTTCTGTTTGGCCTCTCCCAAAACTCGTACAGCATCTTCAGCAAGGAAGCACCATCCCAGATAAAGTGGTCTCGATTACGTTTGATGATGCTTATGAGTCAGTTTATCGCTCGGCCTTTCCGGCACTAAAAAAGCGGAATATGCCATTTACGATCTTTGTCGCCACCCAAGCGATTAAAAAGAACAATCAATTGTTTATGACATGGGATCAGTTAAAAGAAGTCACGCAATTTGGCGCCACCATTGCTAATCACACCCATACCCATTTGCATCTCGTTCGTAAACAAGAAGGCGAAACAAACGAGGATTGGCGTGCTCGTTTACGTGAAGATATCTTGCGCGCAGAGAAAATCATTGATCAAAACATTCCTAATACGAGCAAACTGCTAGCTTATCCCTATGGGGAATATACACAAGAAGTGCAAAGCCTCTCACAAGAACTCGGCTATGTAAGTTTTGGACAGCAATCTGGCGCCGTGGGCAATGCTCATGATCTAACAGCATTACCCCGATTCCCGATGACCAACCGTTTCGGTGCGATGAAACAATTTAAGTTAAAACTCGCAAGTTTGCCGCTACATGCGAGTAAGGTCATTCCGAATCAAAAGATCGTTCGACAACCCAGTATAAGCAAAGGCTTAAGATTTGAATTTGATAGGAAGTATGCAGGTATTTCGTGCTTTTTTGAGGGTGATGCAGTATCCATCAAGCAAGAAGAAAACAGTATCATCGTTCAGCAAGAACTTACTCTCCCCGTTGGCCGTTCACGCATTAACTGCACAGCACCATCATCCGAAAAAGGCAGATATTACTGGTATTCGCACGCTTGGATTAGACCGAAAGCGAATGGTGAGTGGTACAAGGAATAAGCACTAGCGTGATGA
>NZ_LWFI01000872.1:0-1097 GCF_001635735.1 Oleiphilus sp. HI0067 | reverse complement strand
GCTTTCAACCAGAAAAGCGCACAGTAGAAGAAATCTGTTTTTCTGTGGCATGATAAGTCATTTGTTTGGCTTTTCATAATATCGGGATCAGAGTATTTTTACTCCGACCCCGATTTACAGCATGACTACAAGAACTTACAGCAAGACTTGGTGCTGCTCTGCTTTTAAGCGTGGTCCGTATTGGCTGACTACTTGAGCAGCTGCTTTGTTTGCCAGAGAAGCCGCTTCAACATAGGACTTTCCAGCAGTAATAGCATATAAAAATGCGCCAGCAAACATGTCTCCCGCACCGTTGGTATCAATAGCTGTTGCTGCCACACCTTCAACTTTTGATAGCGTTGTGCCATCAAATACCATTGCGCCATCTTTACCTAATGTGATCGCAAAACTGGCCGCGTATTGTTTCATCGCGTCACAGGCTTCTTCGATATTCGAAGTCTTTGTCCAACCGAGTGCTTCGTCTTGATTGGCAAACAGAAGATCAACTTTATCGCCGAGCATGTCGGCGAGACCATCACCGAAAAATTGCACCATTCCAGGGTCAGACAACGACAGGGCTGTTTTGACACCATGCTGTTCAGCTAATTTGCGCAACTCAACAGCCGCAGCGCGTCCTGTGTCTGACGTAACAAGATAGCCTTCGATGTAGGCATACTCTGATTCTTTCAACGCATCGATGTTGATGTTCTCGGTGCTTAGTGTTTCGCTGATCCCAAGAAAGGTATTCATGGTACGCTCAGCGTCTGGGGTAATCATGACTAGACACTTACCGGTTGTACCTGATTCATGTTTTGATTGATCGGTAGAGACGCCTGCCTCAGCAAGGTCGTCATGGAAGAATGTACCGTTATCGTCATCAGCTACTTTGCATGAGTAGTATGTTGATGCGCCAAAGCAAGCTGCCGCATAAATTGAGTTACACGCACTGCCGCCACTAGATCGCTTGCTACCCACTAGGTGACCTTTCATATGATCGAGAAGCTCTGTTTGGCGTGCTTCATCTACCAATGTCATAAGACCTTTTTCGATGTTTGCTTGAGATAGAAAATCATCAGTGACTTCAATTTCGGTGTCGACAAGTGCAGCACCGAGGCCAT
>NZ_LWFI01000871.1:0-2180 GCF_001635735.1 Oleiphilus sp. HI0067 | reverse complement strand
TGAGCAGGGCGTGCTGATTTGCGTTTTTCTAAACTGTTTTCCACATCTGTAGAAATAATGGCGTAATACATAATATCTCAACTGTGCAATATGTCTTCTAGCGCGAGGCCGGTGAGTGATTTAATTTTTTTAAATAGATACATCATCGCGATAATCATAACGATTACGCAGGGGATCGTGATTACTGGATAGCTGAGTAAATTCATTGTGCCGAGTTGATCATTAAATTCAGCTGTTCCACTTGGGCTAGTAACAATTACCTTTGCCAGTACGTAGTTCAAGATTGCCGACAAAAGGAATGATGCGGCAAGTATATAGGTGGCGATTTTCAGAGCGTCCTCAAAAAGGCCTTGCGACTGGTTTTCTGCTAACGCAGCGTCTACTTTGTCGATCTGAAGTATTTTATCGTTATAGATAAATGTCTTAACCAGTGGGTAGGGCGTTTTTAACGAAATAATGGTGCCAATACCAATTATGAGAGGAATGGCTGCTTCTTTTATAGCGATATATTTGCTGTCGAGTTCAAGCAAACCGATGCTGCTTGTGAGCAATATGCTGATGAAACCAAGAGCTGGAATAAAACCGAATTTTTTCTCTTGAACGAATTGGTAGATGCCGTAGCCTAGCGGCAATGAAAGGCCAAGAATCAAACCATACACTGGTCCGAGTTGGTCTTCTGGGCTGAGGTATTTAAGAACGAGTGTAGGAAGAATTACACACAAAATAAGTTCTAGGTATATATTTCCAGAGTTTGCTTTCTGATTAGGTTGGGTCATTATTTTTCCAAAGATTTAAAGCAAAACAAGCAGTCGCCTTCAAAATTCAAAAAGGCGGCAAGATTATACGATGTTATAAACGAGAATATTAGTGTGAGGTTTTCAAATATTGACTTACATTGCCATAGTTTTATGTCTGATGGCAGTTTAAGTCCACGAGATGTTGTTGAACGCGCGCATGCGAATGGTGTTGAGTGTTTGTCGCTCACCGATCATGACACGATCGCGGGCCTAAATGAGGCTAATTCGGTTGCCGAAGAGTTAGGCATGAGTCTGGTGCCAGGAATCGAAATCTCTTGTCAGTGGAGTAAGTTCGGCGTGCATATATTGGCTTATAACTTCTCTTTAGATTGTCCTGTGATGACACAAGTGCAACGACATCAAACTGAGTTGAGAATTGCTCGAGCTCAAGAAATATCTGCTCGACTCGAGAAAAAAGGCCTACCGCCAACATTTGATAAAGCGAAAAGCTTGAGCCATGAGGGAATACCCGGAAGGCCTCATTTTGCCAAAGTGCTTATCGAAATTGGCGCCGTTGAGACAATGAATGAAGCATTTAAGCGTTACTTGGGTTCTGGTAAGGCAGGAGATGTGAAAAGTATTTGGCCGGATTTACAGACAGTGATGTCGTGGGTTAAAGAAGCTGGCGCAACAGGTGTTATCGCACATCCTCGTAAGTATGATTTTAGTTTAACTAGACTTCGTGAATTGATTGTTGAGTTTAGCGACTTGGGAGGGCAAGGAATGGAAGTTGTCGTATCTGGACAAAAACCAGGAGAGGTCGGAATGCTAGGCGATATGTGTCGTAGATTTGGTTTGTATGGTTCTGTTGGCAGTGATTTTCATTCGCCTGATTGGTCATGGGCAGAGTTAGGACGTATCCAGCCTTTACCCGAAACAGTTAAACCCGTATGGGAGCTCTGGTCTTGAAGATATTGATCGTCGACGATCAGGAAATTTGCCGTATCGTTCTAAAGGTCGCGTTAAAAGACATTGGTAATGAATGCATTGAAGCAGAGAATGGCGAGCAAGCAATCGCTTTATTCAAGGAGCATTCTCCAGATCTTGTTCTGCTTGATGTAGTGATGCCTGTTATGGACGGATTCGCCACGGCACCAGTGATTAAAGAATTAGCGGGTAAAAATCACACTCCTATTATTTTTCTTACCTCTAACAACGCTAAAGATGCCCTAAAAGAATGTTTGGCATGCGGTGGGGACGACTTTCTTCAAAAGCCTGTTGATACCTCAATATTGGTGTCAAAAATCAAGGCGCATATGCGTACCAAGAGTTTAATGAACGAGCTTCAAGACAAGACTAAAGAGCTTGAAGTTTTGCATGAAACCTTGCGTCAGGAACATGAAACCGGACAGCATGTTTTGTCGCACTCTCTATCGCGGAACC
>NZ_LWFI01000870.1:0-1778 GCF_001635735.1 Oleiphilus sp. HI0067 | reverse complement strand
GGCCATCTCGCTGATAGTCTTGCACCAAATCAGGGGTGTACGCATTCTTACCCCGCTGAAAACGATCTTTCCCAGCGCGCTTGAATAATTCTTCTTCACCTACAAGAAATTTAGACATGACTTACACGTCGTAAGAGGCATCAGCCTTTGGCTGTTCAGGAAGGTCTTTTGTGGCCAATAAATAAGCACTCTCTTCGTACTCGCTATACCACAAAACAAGATCGCCGTTATCAAGCGCAGCACGTGCGCTATAAATGCGATCTTCGATCGGCGATTCCACGTCATTTAGACCCCAAGCGCGAAGACAGTATTCTTTTAACAAACCTTCAAGCGCTTCTTCGCTTACGTCCTTACGGGGAATCACCATATATACAACTCTACAGTAAACTTAATGCTTTAACTTACCGCTTTCGTTGTTTTCTTGGTAGTGGTTTTTCGTCGCTTTTTTGTAGCAGTTGAAGCAATCGCTTCAACACGCACAGGCATACCATTTAGAGCTGAAGTACCCGTTAACTTATCGACGAACTGATCAGAAATAAGGACATTAAGGTTCACCCCTGGCTTCTGACTTGCCACAGAAAGTCGCGTCCCTTCATGATCGTGCCCCCAACCGTGAGGAATACTCATAACGCCCGTCATAATGTCGTCTGTGACTTCACAAGGAATAGTGACCGCACCATAGTCAGAAGAAACTTTAACTAATTCACCATGTTTGAGCTTCAAACGTTTAGCATCTGCTGTATTGATCTGTGCTGTACAACGGTTTTTTCCTTTCACTAAACGCGACGTGTTATGCATCCACGAATTATTAGAACGTACATCTCGACGACCTATCAAAAGCATGACCGGCTCTTTGGTATTACTTAGTTCCTGCAAGCGCTTACGTAAGCGAGGCATATCTGTCATATAACTTTTTGGCACTATTTGGATATGCTTGTGTTTAGTAAACAGACGATCTGGCAAAGCAGACTGTAACGAACCAAGATCAACACCGTGCGGATAATTCTTCAGCGAGGCAATACATAAGCCTTTGCTCAGACCTCGGTTTTGGGAACCATACGGGCCGTTATCAAACGCTTTTCTTAAAGGATGCGATGGAGAGAAAATATCTTGAATCGTATCAATCAAAAATGCACCGATCGACGAAGTGCCCGGTAGCTGAGTTCCATAAGGCCCTATACGAAGCAAAACATCCAATACTCCATCTGGCCCCATTTGTTTCAGCGTGCGATAACGTGCAAGTTCTTTCACGCCATTCACTAAGCTACCACCAGCAGAGAGCCTATGCGTAAGCTCATGCATAATTTGCCAGTCATGCTTACTGTTCTTTGGTGCGTTAAATAAGGCAGGAGAATATTTCGCAACATTACGCACAGCCAACATATTTAAAGCTACATCATAATGCGACTGCTCTAACTGACTTGTGCCCGGAAGAATAAGGTCTGCGTGCTTCGTTGTTTCATTCAAATGACTATCGACGCACAGCATAAAATCTAAAGAATTAAAGGCTCTCTCTAGACGATTTGAATTAGGGCTAGAAATAACTGGGTTACCCGCAATCGTGATCATCGCACGAATTTGTTGCTCACCCTTTGTTTCGATTTGATCAGCGATAGCACTCGACGGTAGCTCACCACTAAACTCAGGCAAACCGGTAACCGTTTTAAAACGACCTGAGCTACCTTGCTCACCAAGATAGCTGCTAATTTCGACAAGGTCCGCAGCAGGCTTTGTAAACATTAAGCCACCGCGCTCATCCAGATGATTAGTCAGTATGT
>NZ_LWFI01000869.1:0-4474 GCF_001635735.1 Oleiphilus sp. HI0067 | reverse complement strand
TTCGAACATTCATTATATTTATTTATCAATATCTTACAGATGTTTATTAATAAAAATTCTAGATAATTAAGTTGGAACTTTCTTCAATACACAGCATAATCTCGCCCACTTTTATAATGGCGCGATGCATATCCGTCTAACCCAACATCTATTATATAAGCAGTGACATTATGTGGTTTAAAAATCTTTTCTTCTACCGTTTTACTAAACCCGTACCTTTCGACTTAGATGAGCTAGAATCTCGTCTATCAGAGGGAACATTCAAGCCTTGCGATAACCAAGAAGCCATGCGCTTAGGGTGGGCTAGCCCAATCGATCAAGAAGGCGCTCCTTTTGTACACGTTTGCGACAAGTACTGGATGATCTGCTTAAAAAAACAAGAGCGCATACTGCCAAGTTCAGTCGTCACTGAACAAGTTAATATCAAAGCGGCTGAGATTGAAGCAGCACAACATCGTAAAGTTACGCGCAAAGAAAAAAGCGAACTAAAAGAACTTGTCACTCAAGAACTTTTACCAAGATCGTTTACAAAAACAGTTCGACACTATGCTTATATTTGTCCGAAAGACGGGTACATGGTGTTAAACACATCGTCTGCAAAGCTGGCTGATGAACTAACTAGCCATCTTCGCAATGCCATGGGGTCTCTGCCAATCAGGGTACCAACATTAAATACAGCTCCCGCTGCATTAATGACGGCATGGCTATCTGAGGACGACCTTCCTCCTTCGGGATTCGTTTTAAATGAAGAGTCTGAACTTGTTACAGGCGGTGAAGAAAAAGCGACCGTTAAATATAAAGGAATGGCAATCGGCAAAGACCAATTGGACCAAAACAAAGCTCTAGGCTTTCAAGTCAAAAAACAAGCCTTTACCTGGGAAGAAAAATTGAGTTTCGTACTCTCTGACGATTTTGGCGTAAAGCGCGTAAAATTCTTGGATATGATGCAAGACAAGCTCGACGACACACAAGCCGAGGGTGCGGCGGAAAAATTTGATGCCGGTTTTGCGATCATGGCACTTGAGGTTGACCGCTTACTGCCAGCACTACTTAATGCATTTGGCGGAGAAGATACTAGCGCCCTAATCACAGACGATGAATCTGCAGCTTAAAGCCACACTAAAGCTTACCAATAGGAGGTTAAGGCCTTAGGTCTTAACCTCTGCAAGTCATCGACCTTTTTGGTAGAAAAATATTTTCATTCCCTCCCCTTGGAATCCCAAAAAAAGATCTCATATGTATTATTAAGAGAGACGCCAATAGGGTTTTTCTTAACATAACGCCTAAACAAGGGCACAGATAACGCCGTCAGGGTTATCGATATATTTATTGCTCAACGAGGATAAAACTATGAGATCTATCGACCTTTCACCACTATACAGAACTGCAATTGGCTACGATCACGTACTTAACTTGCTAGAAAGCGCAAGTAGAGGCGATTCGAAAAATACTGGCTACCCGCCCTACAACATTGAAGTAATCGAATCCGACAAATATCAAATTACACTCGCAGTTGCTGGTTTCTCAAAGAACGAAATTCAGATCACAAGCGAGCGCAATAAGCTCAATATTAAAGGAAAGCATGTTGCAGACCACAAAGAACGAAAGTTCCTACATCAAGGTATTGCTGGTCGTGACTTCGAACGCACCTTCGAACTCGCTGAACATGTTCGCGTCGTCGGCGCAGATCTCGAAAATGGCCTTCTAAAGGTTGATCTTGTCAAAGAGATTCCTGAAGCGATGAAGCCTAAGAAAATCGAAATTGGAACTCAAATTATCGACGCTTAAATTCATTTTCTAGACCTTCTTAAAGAGCGGCAATTAGCCGCTCGTTTTGCATAGACATATCAAAAATGTAATTTTAGAAACCGGCCTATCCACTTTATTTTGAACTATTAACCCATATATCCGTTCAAGTACTCATATCGGAGATTGAAGTGAAGCGCATATTACTGTTTTTAGCTACTAACTTAGCAATCATTGTTGTCTTAAGTATTACACTCAGACTACTTGGATTCGAACGCATTCTCGACGCCAACGGTGTCGACCTAAACATGAACTCCTTACTACTGTTCGCATCAGTATTTGGATTTGGCGGCTCATTTATATCCCTTGCGATCTCAAAGTGGATGGCGAAAAAGACCACCGGCGCTAAAGTAATTACGCAAGCCAGCAACCCAACAGAAAAATGGCTAGTAGACACCGTTAGCATGCAGGCAAAAGCGGCAGGTATTGGAATGCCTGAGGTCGCGATTTATCCGGGTAAAGAAGTTAATGCATTCGCCACGGGTGCCAACCGAAACAATGCATTGGTTGCCGTGAGTGCAGGCCTTTTAAACAACATGACCAAAGATGAAGCTGAGGCTGTTTTAGCCCATGAAGTAAGCCATGTTGCTAACGGCGACATGATCACATTGAGCTTAATCCAAGGCGTCGTGAACACATTTGTGATTTTCTTCAGTCGCGTTATTGGCCACACCATCGATCGTGTGGTTTTCAAAAACGAACGAGGCCACGGCATTGCATATTGGGTATCAACGATTATCGCTGAAATCGTACTGAGCATACTCGCTAGCACCATTGTTATGTGGTTCTCTCGCCAACGAGAATATCGCGCTGATGCTGGCGGAGCAAAACTAGCAGGCACGCATAAGATGATCGCAGCATTGAAGAGACTTCAAGCACAAACAGAGAGCCAAGAACTCCCTGACCAATTAACAGCGTTTGGCATTTCCGGACTCAGACACTCTAAATTTGGTGCGTTGTTTTTATCTCACCCGCCATTAGAGCAACGAATTCAAGCACTGGAGCAATCGATGGCGCGAAACTAAGAACGCTTAGTTCGCACACAATAAAAAAGGCCGCAATAGCGGCCTTTTTTGATAATCACTAATGCTTAGATCAGCCCCTGCGCCTCTGCTTCTGAACGAATGCCAGCCCATCCTTCGCGCACTGTTCTGATGTGACTTGCCACTTCATCCAACAACTCAACATCATTTTTGAGATTAGCTTCTAACAACCGGCTTTCACAATAGGCATATAGTTGCGCCAAGTTATCGGCTAACTCTTCCGCTTTTGACTCATCAATAAAACTTCGCAAACCAGCCAAGATATCAATCGTCTTGTTGATAAACTTATTCTTAGCTTCATAGTCCTTCGCTAAAATACGTGCTTTGGCCATATTAATACGCTCAAGAGCGCCGTCATAGAGCAACTCAATCAACTTATGCCGATCAACATCTACAACGCTAGTTTGCGCATTCACTGCCGCATATTGATTTAGTGCTTTCATTATAATTCTCCACTAGTCATCGCTTCCGGTACCAGCTAAAGCTTCGAGCTGGCCCTTGATGAAATCTTGCGTACTGTTTAACTGCGCGATAAGTATATCGGCAGCGGTAAATTGTCGTACAAGATTACTTTCTAAATTTGTAAGACGCTCCTCAAGCTTTGCACGCGATAACGCAATGCTATCAAGCTCAGAATTTAAACGTTCATTCTTGGCGGTTATCGTACCATCTACGGACAAAAAGTTGTTAATAAGGTCAACTAACTTTTCACCTACACCTTCGATATAGCTAACAGATCCTCGGCTACCTGTCGCACCACCTTGGATTTCTACCAAGAGCCCCGCCACATCAGTGCCTGATGCGCCCGACAGAACCTGTCCGGTACCGGTCGCAGCAACACCATTGATTGTGCCTTCGACATCTAATCCAGCCGTACCAGCAACAGCATCTATGCCAAGCGTAGTTAAGGTCGTTGCATCAACACCAAGGAATTGAACTTGGGAATTGCTACCATAGCTATCAGAGGTAAACGTAAGCTGATTAGAACCATCTAGCGCGACAACAAGGCTTACGCCAGCATTGGATAAGCTTTGATCCGCATTGATCTGAGATTGAATTTCTGCAACCAAGTCTGCTTGATTATAAGTACCTGCTGTTAAGGTAATTGTCGCTGAACTATTACCATCGATACTCAACGTAAACGTATCATTATCGCCATCGATCACCGTACTGGCGGCCAATGCACTTGCACCTGTAAACGCACCCTTCGTTGAGAGTTGCGTCACATTTATATCGTAGCTACCTGGCTTTGTATCAGACCCTGCTCTCAAAAACTCAATTTGCCCATCGGTCGTACGGCCCTGCTTAGAAAATACCGCCGCAACAGACTCTGGGCTCGACTCTAATTTTTCGCGGAATTCAGCCTCATTAAACTGAAGGTTTCCAGTGTCATTATTGGTAGAGATACCAAGCTCAGCAAGGCCCCGTACAGGATCATTACCCAAACCTTCGATTGTTCTACCTAAGATATTTCGGATTTGATTGGAAATTGAGCGCGTAGCTGTATCACCAACCAATAGGCCGGCTGCCGCAGGATTACTTGGATCAATCTGTGAGTTTTCAACAATCAACGCTCGCAAGGCATTATATTTATCTACAAACTCTTGAACTTTCTCGACAACCAC
>NZ_LWFI01000868.1:0-8422 GCF_001635735.1 Oleiphilus sp. HI0067 | reverse complement strand
GTGTGTTTAACGCACCTTCCGGTCCGCTAAACACTTTATCTACATTTTTATAAATTCCATTTTTCGCAATTATATCAGTTATTTACAAACACTTATGAGAAACTCGTCATTGGAAAAAGCGGACCCTTTCATAAAAATGTCACAAAATCTCCGTTATGTGGTGATTTTCTAATTCGTCGGCTTTTCTCTATGAAGTGAGCATTGGTCACGAGAGGTATTTAAAGTCCGCAACTGTCTAAATTCTGACATCCCTCAAGCCTCTTCCCAAATTCCTAATGCTATCTCCATAAATGCGCGGGCAGCGCTGCCTAGATGTTTCTTCTCATAACTGACGGCGCCGAGCTTGCGCTCAATGACAGGGTTGCGAACGGGGAGTGCGTGAAGGTCTTCGTCGATCATTGTTTTTGGCAATACCGACCAGCCCATACCAACGCTGGCCATCATTTTCATGGTTTCTAAGTAGTTGGTTGGTATCTTTGCTTTTAGTTCAAGTTGGTTTTCTTCAAACACCTTGGCGACGATTCGATAGGTGAGTGTGGATTCTGAGGGAAGAATCGCATCATGTTGTGATAGCTCTTTTGGGCCGACGCGTTTTAACTGAGCAAGTGGATGCTGGTGTCCGCATACAAAGGCCATCGGGTCATCCCAAACCAAATGCGTTATGAAATGTTCCCGACGTTGTTCTGGAATCGTTATAAAAGCGATATCGGCGTTGTTTTCTTGAAGCAGGGCATAAGCACTTTCGGAGTCGAGAAAATTCAGGTGCAAATCAACTAAAGGGTGCCGTTTGGAGAACTCGCGCAATATCAAAGGTAACCGATGCAATCCAATATGGTGACTTGCCACAATTCTTAAGTCGCCTTTTACTTCACCACTTGTATCTCGTACTGCCTGTTTTGCGTTGTCGAAGTTGTGCAAGATGTTTAAGGCGTGTGGCAGTAATGCTTTGCCTGCATCAGTCAGGGTGATCTCGCGTTGTAGTCGCTCGAAGAGTTTTACATCAAGCCGGCCTTCTAAGTTTTGAATCCGTTTCGATATGGCGGGCTGGGTAATATGCATGACCTTAGCTGCCTTAGAAAAAGACCCTTCGTTGACGATCGTTATAAATGCGAGAAGCGCTTCAATATCCATAGTATTTGTTAAATAAAGTGATACAAACACGTATTCCTGTTAGGAATCGTATTTATAAAAAATATGACTTTGTTTTATTTATAGGTTGAGAATACAATTTATTCAATAGGTAAAGAAACCCTTGTTTGGCAACGCTTTACCGTATCTAGATTCATTAAGTGAGAGTGTACGTAAATGACAAATAAAACCCTTTACGACAAGTTGTGGGATGCGCACGTTGTTGCAGAGCGTGATGACGGTTCTTCATTGATTTACATTGATCGTCAGCTTCTTCACGAAGTAACTTCACCGCAAGCGTTTGAAGGTCTTCGTATTGCAGATCGTAAGCCTTGGCGTATCGATGCAAACCTTGCAACGCCAGATCATAACGTACCAACAACTGAACGTAGCAGTGGTGTGCAGGGTATTGAAGATCCTGTTTCGCGTATTCAGGTGCAAACGCTTGACAACAACTGTGATGAGTTTGGAATCGTCGAATTTAAAATGCTTGATGAGCGTCAGGGCATTGTGCACGTGGTTGGGCCAGAGCAGGGTGCAACCTTGCCGGGTATGACAGTTGTGTGTGGTGATTCGCACACGTCTACGCATGGTGCGTTTGGTGCGCTTGCGCATGGTATCGGTACTTCTGAAGTTGAGCACGTGCTAGCAACGCAAACGCTTGTTCAAAAGAAAATGAAAAACATGCTTGTTCGCGTGAATGGCAAAGTTGCTCCTGGTATTACAGGTAAAGACATTATTCTTGCGATCATCGGCGAAATTGGTACCGCTGGTGGTACTGGCTATGCGATTGAATTTGCGGGCGAAGCGATCAGTGATTTGAGCATGGAAGGTCGTATGACCATGTGTAATATGGCGATCGAAGCAGGTGCTCGTGCGGGTATGATTGCGGTGGATCAAACGACTATCGATTATGTGAAAGGTCGTACTTACGCGCCAAAAGGTGAGATGTGGGATCGTGCGGTTGAAGCATGGGCTGATCTTCATAGTGACGAAGGCGCGCACTTCGACAAAGTGGTAGAGCTTGATGGCCCAAGCATCGAGCCTCAAGTGACGTGGGGTACTTCACCAGAGATGGTGTTGCCAGTTAGTCATAACGTGCCAAATCCTGCGAATGCGACTGATAGCGTTGAAAAAGAAGGCATTACACGTGCGCTTGAATACATGGGCTTAGAGGCTGATCAAGCCATTACGGATATTCAGCTAGATCGCGTATTTATTGGTTCGTGCACGAACTCGCGCATCGAAGACTTACGCGCTGCGGCGGAAGTTGTTAAAGGTCGCCAAGTGGCGAGCACCTTGAAGCAGGCTTTGGTTGTTCCGGGTTCTGGCTTGGTGAAAGCGCAAGCGGAAGAAGAAGGTTTAGATAAGATCTTTACCGAAGCAGGTCTAGAGTGGCGTGAGCCGGGTTGTTCTATGTGCTTGGCGATGAATGCCGACAAGTTAGGTCAGGGCGAGCATTGTGCATCTACCTCGAACCGTAACTTTGAAGGTCGTCAAGGCTTTGGTGGCCGCACGCACTTGGTAAGTCCTGCGATGGCAGCAGCTGCTGCAATTGCCGGTAAGTTTGTTGACGTTCGCGAATTTGTAAGCGCATAGGGGAGGCGAGAGAGATGAGAAAGTTTACTGAATTAAAAGGCCTTGTTGCTCCGCTTGATCGTGCCAATGTTGATACGGATATGATCATTCCTAAGCAGTTTTTGAAATCTATCAAACGCACTGGCTTTGGTAAGAACTTGTTTGATGAGTTGCGTTACTTAGATGAAGGCAAGCCAGATCAAAGCTGTGAAGGTCGTCCATTAAACGAAGAATTCGTTTTAAACCAAGCGCGCTACCAAGGTTCAAGCGTGTTGATAGCACGTCAAAACTTCGGTTGTGGTTCTTCGCGTGAGCACGCGCCATGGGCTTTAGATGATTACGGTTTCCGTTCTGTGATCGCGCCAAGTTTTGCGGATATTTTCTTCAATAACTGTTTTAAAAATGGCTTGTTGCCGATTGTGTTAACAGAAGAGCAAGTTGATCAGCTAGTCAATGAAGTTGAAGCGACTGAAGGCTATGAGTTGGATATCAATCTTGATGCGCAAACTGTGACAACGCCAAGCGGTGAAAGCTTTAGCTTTGAAATCGATGCATTCCGTAAGCACTGCTTGTTGAACGGTTTGGATGATATTGGCGTGACGCTAGAGAGCGAAGAGAAGATTAAAGAATACGAAGCACGTCGTCGCCAAGAAACGCCTTGGTTGTTTGATGCGATTCAAGGTGCTTAATAAGCGCAAGCACGCGAAAGAATTTGAAAGTTTATTGGAAAGTTAGATATGTCTAAAAAAGTTTTGTTATTGCCAGGTGATGGCATTGGTCCTGAAATCGTTGCGGAAGCAGAACGCGTTCTTGATCTTGTAAATGATAAGTTAGGTCTTGGTCTAGAGACTGACCATGCTTTGGTTGGTGGTTCTGCGATTGACGCGACGGGTGTTCCGCTTCCTGATGAGACGCTAGATAAAGCAAAAGCGTCTGACGCGATTTTACTTGGTGCTGTAGGTGGTCCTAAGTGGGATGCGCTTGATATGGCGATTCGTCCAGAGAAAGGTTTGCTTGGTCTTCGTTCAAATCTTGAGTTGTTCGGTAATTTACGTCCGGCGATTTTATATCCGCAGCTTGCAAGTGCATCAACCCTGAAGCCAGAAGTTGTTTCGGGTCTTGATATCTTGATCGTGCGTGAGTTAACGGGCGGCATTTATTTCGGTCAACCGCGTGGTGTACGTACCCTCGAAAATGGTGAGCGTCAGGGTTACAACACCTATGTGTACTCTGAGAGCGAAATTAAGCGCATTGCAAAAGTTGCGTTTGAAGCAGCGCAAAAGCGTAACGGTAAGCTTTGTTCTGTAGATAAAGCGAACGTACTTGAAGTAACGGTGTTGTGGCGTGAAATTCTTGACGATATGGCGAAAGACTATCCAGATGTAGAGCTGAGTCATATGTATGTTGATAACGCAGCGATGCAGCTCGTTCGTGCGCCGAAGCAGTTTGACGTAATGGTTACAGGCAACATGTTTGGTGACATTCTGTCTGATGCGGCAGCAATGCTTACTGGCTCTATCGGTATGCTTCCATCTGCATCGTTAGATGAGAACAATAAAGGTATGTACGAGCCGTGTCATGGTTCTGCGCCTGATATTGCTGGCCAAGGCATCGCAAACCCGCTCGCAACGATTCTATCCGTTGCGATGATGTTGCGTTATAGCTTGAGCGAGAACAAAGCCGCTGATCTGATTGAAGATGCAGTGAGCAAAGTGCTTGATCAAGGTTTGCGTACTGCAGATATCTTCTCTGAAGGTTCAACAAAAGTCTCTACAAAAGAAATGGGTGACGCGGTTGTTGCGGCGCTTGAGTCTTTGGTTTAAATCACTGGTTTAATAAGGTCGATAGAAATGAAAAAGTTAGGAATGGTCGGCTGGCGTGGCATGGTTGGTTCCGTGCTTATGCAGCGTATGCAAGAAGAGAATGACTTCTCTTTAGTTGAGCCAGTGTTTTTTACGACATCACAAAAAGGTTTACCTGCTCCAGATCTAGGGCAGGGGGAATCAGTATTGCTTGACGCAAATGACGTGAGTGAGCTGGCGCAAATGGATTTCATCATTACCTGTCAGGGTGGTGATTACACAAAAGCGGTTTACCCTAAGTTGCGCGAAAGTGGCTGGGATGGCTACTGGATTGATGCGGCTTCAGCCCTTCGCATGGAAGATAACGCTGTCATCGTGCTTGATCCTGTTAACCGTCACGTGATCGATGAAGCACTATCTAATGGCGTGAAAGACTTCGTCGGTGGTAACTGTACGGTGAGTCTAATGTTGCTTGCTCTAGGAGGTTTGTTCGCGGAAGACTTGGTGGAATGGGTATCACCGATGACATATCAAGCGGCATCAGGTTCAGGCGCTAAGCACATGCGTGAATTGATTACTCAAATGGGTGAGATCAACGAAGCGGTTGCGAATCAGCTAGACAATCCAGCGTCAGCGATTCTTGAAATTGATAAGTTGGTAGCAGAGAAAATGCGTTCAGACGAATTCTCGACTGACCAGTTTGGCGTTCCGCTTGCGGGCTCTTTGATTCCTTATATCGATACGCAGTTGCCGTCAGGCCAAAGCCGTGAGGAGTGGAAAGCAGGTGCTGAAACTAACAAGATTCTCGGTACGCAAGATCAAGCAATCCCAATTGACGGTTTGTGTGTACGTGTTGGTGCTATGCGTTGTCACTCTCAGGCGCTTACCATTAAGTTAAAGAAGGATCTGCCTGTCGAAGAAATTGAGGCTAAATTGGCTGCAGCGAATGATTGGGTCAAAGTAATTCCTAATGATCGCGAAGCATCTATTAACGAGCTTAGCCCAACGGTAGCAACAGGTACCTTGAGTATTCCTGTTGGTCGAATCCGTAAGCTTGAAATGGGTCCTGAGTATATCTCAGCGTTTACAGTTGGCGATCAACTTCTTTGGGGTGCAGCCGAGCCATTGCGTAGAATGTTACGGATAGTTTTGGAAGCTTGAGACTTAGCTTCACTTGCCGATAAAGTCGGTAAGCAGATTAAAAGCCCGTCTGTGAAAACAGATGGGCTTTTTTATTGGCAATAGGAAAGGAGGCAGAACTCAAAAAGCTGACTATTGTTAATAGTTATGTAGTAAAAGTTCAGTTGATAATTTTGGTTTGATGATCGATACTTACCAAAATGTAAAATTTTATTTTTCTCAATAAAAGCAAGTGATTGTGGCTGTTTTTTAAACTGCTTTATAGAAGTATGTTGTAGCTGTAGCTAATTGAGATTGAACCGAAAATTTAAGGGAAAGGCGTAATGATCCGCAAACTGGCTATTGTATTGACCTTGGCGTCCGCAGGTTATGCAGGTTTAACTCATGCTTTGGGTTTAGGCGATGCAAAGGTTAATTCTAATTTAAATCAGCCTTTGGTAGCTGAAATTGAATTGGTGAATACAGGTGGTTTAACAGACGCAGAAATTTTGCCTGGTTTGGCGACCCGAGAAGAGTTCCTTAAGGCAGGAATTGATCGAGTCTATTTCCTTTCAGATATTCGTTTTGAAGTTCAGCGCAATGAGAGTGGCGAGCCAAAAGTGGTTCTCACAACCAAAAAGCCAGTCCGTGAACCGTTCATTAACTTTCTTGTTGAAGTAATTTGGCCAAGCGGTCGTTTATTGCGTGAATACGCTCTGTTGATCGATCCGCCAGTTTTCGCAGAAGACAAACCTGTCGTTGCTAGCCCTGCAGCCTCTCAACAAGCAAAACCGCAAGTTTCTGCACCTGCATCCGTTGAAAAAGGAGATAACTTGGCAGTGCGTTCTAGCGTGAAACCGAAAGCCGGTGCCTTGGCTGGTAACGAGACGTACGGGCCAACTAAATCAACAGATACGCTTTGGGATATCGCGACAGGCATTCGTCCAGATCGGAATGTTAGTCCGCAACAAGTGATGCTTGCGATTCAGGATTTGAATCCTGACGCTTTTATTGATGGAAATATCAATAAGATGAAAGCGGGCCAAATTCTGCGCTTGCCAACGCGCGATCAAATGACATCGCGTAGTGCTTATCAGGCGATCAATTCGGTTATTGAGCAAAATGCTGCTCTAAGAAAGCCAAAGACCAAGACTCCGACTTCTTCCTCTAAGCCTTCAATTCAACCAGCTCCGAAAACACAAAAGCCTGCGGCGAATCAGGATCAACTTAAGCTAGTTGTTCCAGATAAAGATTCAAAAGCATCTGATTCAGCGGGTTCAGATCCTCAAGGTTCAAACGCTACTGGTGTGTCTCAGGGTGAAATGAATATTGCTCTGGAGCAGCTCGATAAAGCGAATCTCGAGAACGAAGAGTTAAGCGGTAAGGTTGATGCGCTTGAAGAGCAACTTGAGACCCTTCAGCGCATACTTACGCTAAAAAATGATCAGCTAGCGAGCTTGCAGTCGCAGATGCGTGCAAGTGAATTAGACGCAGCGCAAGCAGAGGTTGACGGCGGGCAGGGTGCTTCTCAAGCGTCAGTTGAAGAAACTGCAGAGGTTGCTGAAGTCATTGTTGAGCAAGTAAAAGAAACGGTAGTTCTAAACGAAGATGGCTCAGTGATCGCTGAACAAGTTGAGGTGGCTGAAGTTGTTGCAGAGATTCAAGTAGAAGAAGTAAAACCTGCGGAAGCTGCGCCTGCTGAAGCTGCGCCTGCTGNAGCTCCAGCACCAGTTAACTTTCAAGAAGATTTGCTGAACAAGCTTATGACTAACCCTCTTTACCAAGCTGGTGTGGCGGGTATTTTGATTCTTCTATTGATTGCGTTGTGGTTGATTTCCAAGTCGCGTGCAAAGCAAGAATCTGATGACTATGAAGAAGAATATGAGACGGTTGAATCTGATGAGTCTGCTGAACTTGAATCGGCTGATGAAGAGTTGGAAGAACCTGCCGGAGTTGTCGAAGAAGAAGCGGATGAAGAGTTTGTAGAGGAAGATGCGCCTGCTTCACCAGAAGAGGACGTAATTGCAGAGTCTGATGTATATATCGCTTATGGTCGCTTGGATCAGGCAGCTCAGATTTTAGAAGATGGTATTTCGAACGATCCGGTTCGTGTTGATTATCGTCTTAAATTATTAGAAGTGTATCGCGACCTTGGCGATTCAGATTCGTTTGAAAAGCAGTTTAGTGAGTTGTCGGCTATCCAGGATCAAGATGCGCTTGAAAAAGCCGCACAGATTCGTGTTGAGCTGAATGAGCGTTTAGAAGAGCTTGCAAATCAGAAAGCAGATGCTGGTAGTGCAGAAGAAGTAGAGCATTTGTTAGACGAGGATGAAGAGCAGGCGCTTTTATCTGGAGACGATAACAACTTTGACTTCGATACGGTTGAGCAGGAAGAAAGCGAAGTTGCAGAAACTATTCAAGAAGAGGTGCTAGACTCTGAGTCTCCTGCAAGCTTGGAAGATTCCGAAGACTCATACGCTGAAGAAGCGCTTGAAGAGGTTGCTGGTGATATAGATTTTTCTTCAGAAGATTTAGATATCGATTTAGATATCGATTTGGAGCTTGATGAAAGTGATAAAGAACTAGAAGTTGATCCAGGTATCGATTTCTCATCAGAAGATTTAGATCTTGGTGGTGACTCTGACAAAGCAGAAGAGCTTGAGTTGGATGCTGACAATGATGCATCGGTTGCAGATGCAGCTTCGTCTCATCTCGTAGATGAAGACGATGAATTGTCGCTAAGTGATGCAGAGTTAAATCACGAAGCTGAAATTGATTTGGATTTGAGTGATGAG
>NZ_LWFI01000867.1:0-27176 GCF_001635735.1 Oleiphilus sp. HI0067 | reverse complement strand
GCTCTCTGAAAAGACGCGTCAAACAGTAGATGAAGTTCTAGCAGCCGAGCGTCAACTCAATCTTGTTAAAGCCTACAATATTCAAATGCGTCGCTTGATTCAGGCGCAGGAAAAGGAAAAGGTAGAACTGCAGCAGCAGATTGATTCTATTTCCGAAACTGAACAAGCCATGCTGCCGTTGCTTGTTGTGATGGTCGATCGACTAAAAGAGCTAGTGCAGGAAGATCTTCCTTTCAAACTAGCGCAGCGTAAGGCTGAATTGGATTCACTTTTCGCATTAGTTGACCGCGCCGATATTAGTATCGCTGAAAAATATCGCCAAATTCTTGAAGCGTATGAGAACGAAGTTGCATACGGCCGCACCATCGAAACTTATACCGCAGATTTGATCGGTTCAGAGGAACAGGTGCAAGTTAGTTATCTGCGAATTGGGCGTACCTCGCTTTACTATCAGACACGTGATGGCTCTGAAGGGGCGTTGTGGCTCCCAGCTGAACAGCGTTGGGCGCAATTAGATCGAGGTGAAAACCTTAATTTAAGTAAGGCGATGCAGATTGCTTTGCAGCAACGTGTTCCAGAGTTGTTAGCTTTACCACTTGTCACAGCAGCGAAGTAGGGGGCTGACATGAAACAATTTACTTTAGGCAAAGTACTTGGTCTTCTGTTAATCGTGAATGCAGGTCTGTTTTTTGCCCAAAAAAGCCTGGCCGAAGATTCGCAAAATGTAGATTTTATTGCGCTCGCAAAGTCGATTGTGAAGAACGACGCAAAAGAAAATGCTGAGCGTGAGCGTGTATCGAAACTTGCTTTGGCTGAGCAGAAGCGTTTGCTTCGCCAAACAAATCAGGAAATTGCTGAGGAAGAAAAAGAAAAGCAACGTTTGAAAGCCTTGTTTGATAAGAACGAAGACGACATCGCAACTCTTCAAGAAAAACTCGATTTAGCGAGCGGCACACTTGGCGAAGTATTTGGTGTTGCGAAAGAAAGCGCGCTGGATTTAATTCCTAGCCTTGAAGATTCGATGACCAGTGCACAATTTCCTGATCGTATTACAGCATTGCGTTTTGCCGAGACCAGTAAGGTGCCAACCCTTCTTGAGCTACAAGCCTTATTCAGTAGTTTTGAAAGTGAAATTGTTGAATCAGGGAAGATTGAATTATTAGATCTTCCCGTTGTTGCATTGGATGGAAAAACTTCCCCTAAGCAAGTGCTTCGTATCGGTACCTTTAGTGCGATGGATGAGCGAGGTAATTACCTAGCTTGGGATCTTAGCAAGCAACAATTGAGCGAACTACCGACCCAACCTTCAGAGACGTTTTCGCAGATTCCGCAATTGGATACTGCAATCCCTACCACACTGTTAATTGATCCAACGCGCGGCGAATTGTTTGCATTGCTTGACCGCGAGCCAACGCTTCAAGAGCGTATTGCACAAGGCGGGAACATTGGCTACATCATTATTGCGCTTGGCTTGATTGGTTTATTGATAGGCCTATACCAGCTATTGAAATTGCTTAAGGCTGAGTTAGGCGTACGCAAACAATTACAGTCTCAAGACCTACGACAGGACAACCCCCTAGGTCGCGTATTGCATGCAGTTAAATCTGCCGATGTAGAGAATGATAATGACGCGCTTGAGCTAAAAGTTGATGAAGCAGTGATGGCAGAATTAGCAAACCTCGAACAAGGCCAAAGCTTTTTGAAATTACTTGCCGCCGTTGCGCCATTATTGGGGCTGCTTGGTACGGTTGTAGGTATGATCGCAACCTTCCAAAGTATTTCAGTGTTCGGAACGAGTGATCCAAAACTAATGGCTTCTGGTATTTCGCAAGCCTTGATGACGACCGTGCTTGGTTTGGTGGTCGCTGTGCCTATTTTGTTCGCACACAGCGTATTAACTTCGCGCAGTCGCCGTATTGTTCAGATTCTTCAGCAGAAGAGTTTTGGCGCTCTTGGTTCTCTGAACCAAACAGATTCAAAAGCAGCATAAAGCGAGAGGCAAGCGATGCTACTAAGCATTGATGAATGGATCTTAGAGCTAGGCTTCTTTTTTCAGTCTGGTGGATGGGTGCTATACGCCATTCTTGGCATGACCTTTTTGATGTTAATGATTCTGGCCGAGCGCTTTCTATTTGTGTTTACCGCATACCGTGGTGTAAAACGCAGTTTATGTGCTTCTATAGACGAGCAGCAGAACTGGCGTCTGGTGTTAAGCAAAATCTGCGATGCACAGATCGAGCTGAATAGTTCTATGTCCTTGCTTAAAACCATTATTGGTTTATGCCCTTTACTTGGACTACTTGGCACGGTTACCGGCATGATTCAGCTGTTTGATAGCTTGGCGGTTTATGGTACGGCAAATCCACGTTTGATGGCGTCTGGTGTAGCAAGTGCAACCTTCCCTACGATGACGGGGATGGCGGTTGCGGTAATTGGTTTGATTTTTCATGGTCGCTTACAGCGTGTCGTTACCGCTGAGACCCGTTTTTTGCAGAAGCAAAAACAAGCACTTTCAGTGAATGGCTAACATGCCGTTTAAATTAGGAATACAGAATGCATCAACGAATACTCATTGGAGAGCAGCAAGAAGAGGCAGAAGTGAATATGACACCGATGCTCGACATCGTGTTTATCATGCTGATCTTTTTTATTGTTTCTACCTCTTTCGTTCGTGAATCGGGTATCGAGATCAAGCGCCCTGTTGCGTCCACTAGTGATACGCAAACTAAAACCGCTGTTTTGATTGCCTTGTCGGATCGTGAGGAAATTTGGTTAGACCGCAAGGTGGTGGATGTGCGTATGATCCGTCCAGCGCTTGAGCGTATGAAAACCGAACAAGCTGATGTCAGTGTGGTTGTGCAAGCGGATGAGGCGTCAAGCACAGGTAGCTTAGTTGCTTTGATCGACCAAATCCGTCAGGCCGGTGTGCCGTATACCGTCGCAACGAAGTCGAAGTAGGTGGCAGCGTCCGTGTCGGTATTGTCCCTCGAAAGTCGTTATGCGCGTTATGCGTTCTTGATGCCTTTGGCATTAGTCGCCTCAACCATCATTTTTAGTATTTTGTCGGGTGTTTCGTCGCCAGATTTTAAGCAAGAGCAAGTGGCGGCTCAGTCTGTCGATTTGAGCTTTTTGTTTGTTGAGCAAGATAGTGACCTTCAACTGCGAGAACGCGCCAAACCAGACGAGCCTGAATTGATAGAGCAGCCTCCCGTTGAGCCAATGCTTAATCGGCCAATGCCTAAAAATGACTTGGCCATCGAGCCAACGCCTATAGATATCGCCGTGCCTAAAATTACGCTGAACGTAAACGTCGATATGTCGCTTAATCTCTCTGGTATTAGTATGGAGGCGCCCAATGCGAACTCCGTGTCCGTTGATATTCCGTTTCAATCGAATCTAGTCGCGACAAAAGACATCGCTCCGCAATATCCTTCGCGCGCCTTGCGTAAGAAAATAGAAGGCTCTGTGACAGCAGAGTTTGTCGTTGGGGCTGATGGTAAAGTGAGAGAAGACTCAATTACCTTCGTTGAAGCGACGCCAGAAGGCGTGTTTGAAAAGGCTGTCGCGCGGTCGCTACGTCGATCGAAGTTTCAGCGTATGGAAATCGGTGGTACCTATACGCCTTTTAAAGCACGTAAAACCTATGTGTTTCAAATTCCGAAGTAATGCGTATGTTTAGATTTATTCTTATTTGCTCTTTATTTAGTTTCGTGAGTTTTTCTTATGCAAATTCTTTGTCCCCTTATGCGTATAAAAAGTTACAAGCGGTGCAGAAACTGATTGAAGAGGATGCGTGGATTGAAGCGAAGGCACAACTTCTGATAATGGAAGAAGAGCTACGCAGCGACTTTGCTAAAGCCATTGTTCGCCAAACCTTGGGGCAAGTTGCGGTACATGAAGACGATTATCCAACGGCACTTGCCTATCTAACAAAGGCTTATGAAGCGAAGGTGCTTGACGATAATAGTCAGCAAAGCTTGTTGCATGGTATCGCACAACTGCATTGCGGCATTGAAGAATGGCGTGCGTGTCAGACAAAACTACAAAGTTGGATAGCGAGCAATACACAAAAAGCACGTGCGACAGACTATGTCATGCTGGCTCAAGCCTTTATGGCGACCGAAGATTGGGCGGCGATGGTTCCGCCTTTGCAAACCGCACTCTCAAAACGAGAGAGGGCGCCAATTGACTGGTATCGCATGCTCGTAGCGGCGCAGGTGTATCAAGAGCATTGGAAAGAAGCGGTTAAGGCGCAGCGTCGTTTAGTGAATCATTATGGTGATAAGGCAGAAGAATGGCGTCGTTTGGCAAGCTTCTATATGCAGCTGGGCGATCATAAAGGTGCCTTGGATAGTACGCGTTTGCCTCATCAGCATGGGCTTGAGCAGCATGAAAAAGATTATAAGCGGTTGGCTCAGTTGATGAATCAAGATGGTATGCCTTACAAAGCAGCTGTTGCGATTCAAGAAGCGCGGAACAAGAAAATCCTCGATAGCTCTGTTACTAACCTTCAACTAGAGGGAGCTTTGTTTTCTGAAGCAAAAGAATATGAGCAAGCCGCTTTAGTGTTTGAAGAATTACTTAAGCGCGCACCGAAAGTTAAGTATGTGAATAAGCTTGTTCAGATCTATTTTGAATCGCAAGAGTGGGCGGCGGTAGAAGTATTGTTGAAGCCGTGGTTGAAGAAGCATTCCGATAATTATCTGCAGTATATGTTGGCGATTTCCTATGTAAATCGTCACGAGTTCGATAAAGCAAAACAAGCCTTTGCCGAGATGCCGAGCGATCACGCGCAGGTAAAAAGTGTCGAAAGCTGGCTCAAGTATATCGCGAAGGTGCAAGCGGCCTCCTAAGCGTACTTTGAGCATTTGCTTGGTTAATATAAAAGTGGGAGCGCCAATGGTTATCGGCACAACGGGGTATGAAAAAGCAGTCGAGCGTTTTGCATCAGTAAGCCTAGGTTTATCTTTTGAAGAGATTAACAGTGATTTCTTCAAGCTTCTGCCACCACTTCCTGCAAGCGTATTAGATGTAGGAGCGGGTGTTGGTCAGAACGCAGCAGCGTTTGCGAATCTCGGTTATCACGCGGTTGCCGTAGAGCCCTTAAAAGAGTTCGTTGATATTGCGAAGGCGCATTTTCATGCACTTGATATTGAGTGGATAAATGATGCGCTTCCTAATTTACCCTCTCTCGAAAACCCTGCATATAAATTCGATTTTATTTTGGTGGATGGCGTTTGGCATCACCTTTGTCCAAAGCAGCGCCTTGCTGCGATCAAGCGCTTTAAAGCGCTGATGAATACAGGTGCTATTTGCGCCATATCTCTCCGTAATGGCCCAGCGGGCTTAGGTACGCATGTTTATCCAACCTGTGTGAGTACGCTTTGCGAAGAAGCGCAAATTCTAGGTTTTGAGATTGCACTGCGTATCGATAATCAAGACAGCATTTTACCCAACAAAGAAGACGTGAAATGGAGTAGGGTAGCCTTGAGGCTGCCTTAGATTTTCACTTGGTCAAGACGAAAAAAGCGCCGATTGGCGCTTTCTAATTGAGAATAGCTATTACCTTAGAATAGATATTTAGCCGTTAAGCTAGCATAGCGTTCAGGGCCTTTATAGCTTGACGCGCCAAGATCTTGGTCCGACACACCAACAATATACTCTTTATCAGTTAGGTTGGATACATTCAATTGAAGATCCACGTCAGCAAAACGGTACCCAAGCATAGCGTCATATAGGGTATATCCTGCTGTTTCATATATGTTGGTATCACTCACTGTGTTACCAATATAGCGAGCTCCAATACCTGCTCGGAAGCCATTTAGTACGCCGCCGCTAGGAATATACGAGATCCATGTATTTGCCATCTCATCTGCGACACTCGGTACTTTTAGTTTGCTAGCACCTGTCTGCTTTTGCTCAGTATCCAAATAGGTATAAGAGCTTTGGATATGGATGTCTTCAATTTGATGCTGAACAGAAAGCTCAGCGCCTTCGTACGAAGCGTCGATGACTTTGAAGTTCGCAGGATCTGTATCGGTGACGCGGTTGTCTTCATCAATTTGGAATATTGCAGCTGTCACTAAGGTGTTGCTGTCAGAAGATAAGAACTTCACACCAATTTCATGTTGGCTACCTTCGTTTGGATCAACAAGGTTGCCATTCTGGTCAGCATCATTGGGAGTAAAAGATTCAGCATAGCTATAGTAAGGGCTGATACCGTTTTCGAATTGATACATTAATGCAAAATCAGTATTAACGTCTTCTAGGGTATCGCTATAGCTCGTTGAGTCTGCAGCACCATAGATGCCAACACGATCGAAGCTTTGTTTGACGCGATCATATCGCACGTTCACTGAAGCGATCACATTGCCCGCTCTCATGATGTCTCCGAGATAGAGGCCGATCTGCTCATTGGAGCTGTCACGATATTCCCTTGTCGTTGGAATCGTCGTTGCGCCAGAATACTGGGGATCTAATAGGTTGATCTTCGAGTCTGCCAAGAAAGCACCCGGCAATACTGCGTTTGGGTTCATTGTAATGGTTTGGTAGAGCGCTTCGAGCACTGGATCTCGTGCGCGATCGTCAACGGTGTCTGCTTTGACGTAGTCCAAACCAATTTGTGCATTGTGCTCAAGTCCAAGCCAGTTACCATTGGCTTTCAACGCGAGATTATTTGCGAAGATCTCAAGTTCTTTTTCAGAGGCGTAGTGGAGTCTATATACATCGCCTGGAGCGGTTAGCGGCGGAAGAGTGGGCACTAGTGCTGGCAGGTAAGGCGGGGCAAAAGAGTAACCAATTGCTTGCGTATATTGGTACGTTGACTCGGATTTCCAATATCGTGTGTTGGTCGTCAATGTGAGCATGTCATTCAAATTGTGTTCAAACATCGCAGAGACAGAATTAGACTCGGTTTCATATTTATCGAAATCAGGTTCGCCGACAAAAGTATTAGTATCGATATCTAGCTCAGTTAATGCCGGTAAAGGCGGGGCCGGAAAAGGTGGAGCTGGCGCGTAAAATCCTGGTGTTGCATCCAAACTAGGGATGAATTGCAAGGTAGAGCCCGTATCGTGCTTTTGATGTTTCGCTAAGATTGTTAGTTGAGTGTCTTCAGAAGGTTTCCATGTAAGGGATGGCATTAATACAAGTGCGTCGTCTTGAACATACTCGACTTCCGTGTCGGCATCACGATTTAAGGCAACAAAGCGGTATAGTAAACTTCCATCCTCATTGATCGCGCCAGTAGAATCAAACATGGTTTGTACTCGACTATTTTCACCGATTTGTACGCCAAACTCACCTTGGGCATCTTCCTTTGGAAGCTTAGAGTTGGCATTAATGATTCCGCCCAGTGCGCCTTGGCCGTATAAAGTTGAAGATGGTCCTTTAACGACTTCGATGTTCTCATAGGTGAAAATTTCAACGCGAGGCGCGTTGTAAAAACCTTCAAATGCTATAAAGCCGTCCTCAAATTGTTGAGGCTTGATGCCACGAATTTGTGAAGAGTCGAGGCGGGTGTCGATGCCAAACGGGCCCGCAAAAACACCAGAAGTATAATTTAATGTATCTTGTAGGTTGAGAGAGCCTCGTTCGGTAAACTCGTCATTGCTAATAATATCTACGGAGCGCGGAAGATCTTCTAATGATACATTTAATTTACTGGTTGAACTTGGTTCAATTTTTATGTCGTGCGCTTCTTTTGCATGCGTGCCCGTAACAACTGTTTGTTCCAGTTTTGTTGCATTGTCTTTCGTTTGTTCTGCGTACAGTAGATCAGGTGAAATACTCGCTAACGCAACAGCGATACTTATCGTTTTTTTGTTCATAGTCTTTTTACTTTTAAGTCCCATCGAATAAAAATTTGATTAAAACTAGTGCTGTAGGCATCCCTTCGAGCATATCTAGTTTGTCGTTCTATTATTATTTGTAATACGTATGAGAATTATTCGTATTATCATTTGCATGTCAAGAAAAAGTAATTAGAATCTTCGTAAACAGCATTAAACAATATGTTTTGCTTCACTTTTGAAAAGATAAAAAGGAAAGGAATGAACGACTGGGAAGAGCACATCACAATTGGGAATCGATTCTTTAAGAAAGAGGATTATCCAATGGCCTTAGCGCATTACAGTAAATCCTTAAATTGCGTGATGGTCGATTTGCCAAATCGCATTCAGACAGAGCCAGAATGTGTGATTAAAAGTGTTTTGATTAGCTATTTTAATATGGCTGATACGCACTGCCATCAGTATGATTTTGAAGATGCAGCAGTACAGTATGCTGGAGCATATCGTTTTGTTCAGCGTTTGTTGAACTCCTGTAATTGCTGTCTGTCTGAGCAGGCACGTTGCGAAACAATGAAAGCTTGTAACCGTTTGCATCACGAGTGGAGCAAGTTCATCAGTAAGCATGTTCAAGAGTTAAGCGAGACCAATCAAGAAACCTATGCTCATGCTCACAATATGTTTACCTTGATGTTTAGTCCAACAACGACATTGCACTGATTTATTTTTTATAACGGCCACTAAGCCGGTATCTGCTGTAGGCTTTTTTCAAACGAGAAGCGCAATTGAATCTGTATTAAAGCCCGTCATAAAGTTCTTGATATCGCTCTAACAAGCCTTTTTCACTGAACTTATCGATAGCGTCTATATGCCAAACAAGGGCTGACTTAGGTAGCTTTCTTAGCGACTTATGGTTTGGCTTTTTAGTGGTGATAAATAAGATGGGAAAGTCTTCAATCATTGGGTCATCAAGAGTGGTTAAAGGCACGCCGATAGCATCCGCGAGAGCTTTTTGCTCGGGCTTGTCGATAACGACTTGAAGCACTTCTATTTGATTTAGCTTGTTATCAATTTCTAGTTGTACTTTGCGAAGAGCTTGGCTTATCTCGTTAAAGTTAGCATTTAATTGATCGAGTGTTTTGGTGAGAAGAGCGTGGTCTATAATTTTGCGCTTTGAGACTGCTAATAAGTCTCGATGAATAATGCCTAGCATCATGATTGCATTGGCAGGATTCAGCCAAAAATAATCAACATTATCACTGTTTGGCGTTACTGCGACTCGTTCCCCGTTAGGGATAAGTGCGTGTGCGGCGTCAATTTCTATCACGCCAATATTTTTAAGACGTATGGCGGGGTATATGTCGATACTTGGCCAGACAGAGGTCATTCCAAGTGCGATAACTGCATCTGGGAACGTTTGCTTATCTTGTCGTTTCAACCAGCCAGGTATGCGCTTAATGCTATAGCGTGCCGGTGGAATGTAGACTGTTTCAAAAACCGAGTTTTCGGCAAGCACTCGCGCCATACTGTCGAGCACGGGGATCGCGCTTGCGATTGTGATCGCTTTTTTTGGTGTTTGTGAAAGTAGCGCGTTGTCAGCATTAACATGCTTCTTTTCCGAGAGGGTAGAGCAGGCACTCATAAATATAAGGCTCGATAGCGTGACTATTAGTCGGTAGGAAAGAAAGCTCACTTTCATTGAATTACCTTTCATTTATCAATTCTTAGTTGTTTATTTGATCTCTAGTTTTATCGGGCGATTTTCGTTTGGCGATAGAGAAGTGATAGCAAAAACCACGCACAGGCAAAGAGTGTAATGGCCGGCCCAGCTGAAACTGGCCATTCACCGTACATGGGAATCAATACACCGAGCACAGACGCAGTTGATGAAAATAGTACGGATAGTACTAAGAGCTGTTTTAAGTTTGATGCGATTAATCGCGCACTTGCAGCAGGTATAAGCAGAAGCGCGCCGACTAAAACTGCACCGATAATCTTTACAGACGCAACCGTGATTAAGGCAATCATAATGACAAATGCATAGTCATGAAGGCGTGTGTTGATGCGCTGGCTGTGTGCTACTTCAGGTGATATCGCGACCAAATAAGCGTGGTTGCCATAGTGATAAGCCAGCACTGCAACGATGCTACAAATAATCACCAACATCACTAAATCATTCACCGTAGTGACGAGAATGGAGCCAAACATCACTTGTTCTATCAAGTGAGCGTTGACGTGTTTTGCAACATACAAAAGCAGAGCTGCCCCTAAGGCGAGAGCAAAGGATAAGAACACGCCAATTAAAGCGTCATAAGGAATGCTTGATCGTCCTTTGATCCACTGCAGTAACAGCGCGAAAAGAATAGAGAAACTAAATAAACTGATCAGTGGTGACTCTACTGGTTCACCCAGTAATATGCCGATGCTAACGCCGGTTAGTACGCTATGACCTACAGCCTCAGATAAAAACGCAAGTCGTTTTACGACAACAAGTGTTCCAAGTAAGCCTAGAAGTGGGCCTATCATCATGCTGGCAAGCAGGGCGTTTATAAGGAATTCATAGCCGAACATATCTGGCAATAAGCCCGCGTTCACCCAATCATTAAATTGGCCATAAATGATATTCAAGAAACTGCCCCTTCTTGATCAAAAGGAGTTTGCTGAACTTGAATGGTTCTAGGATCGATTTCTCGAATTGTTTTATCAACCCAGAAGCAATGATCACAATGCTCACGAATAAGTGTCCAGTCGTGCTCGATCATTAGTATCGTGCCGCCAGCCGCTCTAAACTTTTTTAGAATATTTATGGATTCTGTTTTTCCTTGCTCATCAAGTCCAGTCATTGGCTCGTCAAGAATGAGTAGCCCAGGATTTTGTAATAGTGCGGTTGCCAGCATTAAGCGTTGTCTTTCGCCGCCCGATAAATCACCAATTCGACGATCAAGTCTGTCTGTTAATTGAATATGTTCAAGTGCGTTTTCGACATCAGTAGGAAGACCTCGTCGGAACCAAACAGGTTTGGTAGACAGGCTCATTAACAAGTAGTCGCGAACGGAGATGGGCAAGCTATCATCAAATGGAAGCAGTTGCGGTATGTATCCTATGTTTCCGGCATTTGATAGTTCTGGGCTGGATGGCCAATCTAAGATGATGCTGCCTTGGTGGTTGTTCAGCCCAAGAATCGTTTTTATCAGCGTGCTCTTACCTCCGCCATTTGGCCCTGCAATGCCAAACCAGTTACCGTTCTTGAATTCGACAGAGATGTTATTGAGTAGTATTTGATTGCCTGCTTGAAAGAAGACATTTTCAAGTCTAAGGCTAGGGCCTGCTATCTGTTTACGAATCATTGTTGAGAGTCTCAGATGCGTAAGAGAGGGCTTTAACAAGTGTGAGAAGGTTGTGTGTCATGTCCTCAAGCACTAGAGCATCACGGTATTCGCCGTAGGTCATATGAGAAAAATGGTAAATGCGCGTTCCACTTTCCTTTTCTATCACGTCCACGTATTGATTAGGCATATTTAGTTCAGTAAAAAGCACTTGAACGTTAGCAGCTTTGATTTTATTAATCGTGTCTTGAAGTTGCGATGCGCTAGGTGATAGGCCATGCGCTGGTTCAACAACAGCTGAGACAGTCATGCCAAATTCTTGAAGAAGATAACCATAGGCTCCGTGTGTGCTTGCAATACGGATGAGACCGATATCCAGTTGGCTAATACTTTCTAATGCCTTATTTTTAATCGCACGTAGCTGTCTTGCGTAGATGAAAGCATTTTTTAGGAAGAACTTAGCATTGTTTGGGTCTAACTCTCCAAGTTCGCGCGCAATGGTATAGATTTGTCTAATCGCCGCGTCGATGGCTACAAATGTGTGAGGATTGTGTACCTTTCCTCCTCGTTTACTAATGAGAGGCACTGCTGCATTGGCTTCAATAACCGAAAGTTTTGGAAGTTTCAGTTTTCTAATCGCTTCCATTGCAAATTCGTCATGGCCAATACCGTTCACCACGATTGCATCCATGTTTTTTAAACGATTTAAATCTGCAGGTGAGAGTTTGTAGGCGTGTGGATTAAACCCTGCTTCGATCAGAGGTATTACATTTGCTCGGTCACCAACAATGTTTGCCACATAGCTATGATAAGGATGAAGAGTAATACCAATATTGAGTTTGGCTGATACATTATGACTTGTGACCAGAAGCGATGTTAGAAAAGCAATTCGTAATATCGGTCGTATAGTTTTTATGCGCGTGAGAAGGCTAGTGATCATGTTTGTTTTCGTAAATCTTATTAATTGTTGCCGCGGAGTGCCAATGGATAGTGGTGTCGAAACAAAGGGTCTTTAGGTCAACGTTGCTAAGATTGTTTTGTTCATCGTAATACCAGAGAGGACTTTTTGGTTCGCCCGCGCCATTTGGTAGCTCAAGTTTGATGAAATAGCGGTGAGTCTTTATTTGAGTTTGACCAACATAGCACGTCGTTACTTGCGCCCAGTGAAATTGAATAAGCGATTCCAAGTGTGTGGATGAAAATGGTTGGATGCCGAGTTCGGAAAGTTCATCAACACTCGGTATGCGCCCTTCAATTGCTCGAACCATTTGTATTTCTTCACCTGCATTGCTTAACGAGGTTAGAGCAGCGCGAATAGGTTTTGGTACAGCCGTGAAATCAGCTTGTGGATGGCCGTATAAGGAATACAGTAAAATCGCTGCTATCAGCAAAGTCAGCGCGCTAAATCCAAACACAAGCTTGTCTTCAAGCTTGCCATCTCGCGCACGTACTTTTTCGGAGTAAGTTGTCATATGTTAGATCTCAACGACTTCTTCGTCGGAGATTTCTAAGACGTGGCCAGGGCCTGCATCCATAATAATAAAATACACGCCCTCAGGACGATCGAAGGTGTAAATGGAATCGTTATCTGTGTGTCCTTCAGAGATGACTTCGTCATCTTCTGAGTAAACTTCCATAATGACATTAGGTGCCTTCGCTCGGTTTGAAAAACTAGCTTCGCATCGTACTTGATGAGGGGCTTTTTCGTTGTTTCCAACCGTGCAGTTTAAAATAGGGTAATGGGCATGGCTTAGTGGGATAAAGACGACTAAACCTGCGACAAGTGGTAGTACCTTTTTGATAGTTTTCACGAATTAATCCTACTTGGCAGCAAGTGTGTGTTGTTCTGTTTTAAGGTGATGTGCAGGAGTATTCTGTGTTTGAGAACTCCCAGTTTGGTTTGTTGGGTTGACCGACTTGACGCTTACTTCGTCGGCTTGAGATGCGCGTAAATCAACGGTGTTAATGCCGTCAGGCATCAATGACCAAGAGGTTTGATAAAATTCCCCGTCCCAACTCTCTATCGTGAGCCATAACTCGGCGTCGTCTTTTAGTGTCTTTGGAATTGGTGTATGCGCATGTTGATTGCCAACGGTGCCATGTAATACCGCCCCTGGAGCACGCTTTGTGCGTGGTTTGCCCACTTTTACATACATGAACTTTATCGCGTCGGCATGTCCTTCATGGATATATGCGTTGAGGGTAGTGGAGCGTCCTGCTTGAATCGGATCTAGGTCTTTTTCAAGTAATCCGAGAGTCGCGTTGAGCGATATGTTCCATGGCCCTATGTCTTGAGCTTTATACTGGTAACCGGATCCCGACGTTCCTTCGCTCTGCAGTTTAAAGCCGATACTAATGCCGATACAGATGACAGTAAGAAAAGCCCAATTGAGATATTTGAACCCAGACATTGGTCCGCCCCATGGCCTAAGTACTAACCAAACTTTCTTAAGTTTTCCTCGGATACGCCCGCTATTGATGGCTTTTTTAGTTGCCGATTTGGTCCGCTGATAGAAAATGATCATGCCAGAGATGGATAGAATGCTCATCGCCAAACCGAAGATGAACCAAATTGTTTTCACAAATAAATCCCAAAATCCGTCATAACCAAATGTGCCGTAATGCAATGGTCGCATCGACCAATCTACTCTCGAGATCGCTGGTGCGTCCTGCGCAAGCTTTGCTCCAATAACTTCGCCTGTATATGGGTTTACATAGTATGAGCTTCCCCATTTCATGGTCAGAAGGTCGTGCTTTGTACCATGGATGGCATAAGCCATGCCGTTGTGTTCCGGTGGATTTAAAAAGTGGGGGATAAACTCAGGATCGTGCTTGTGGACTGCTTCAACAATCTCTTTTGACGTGAGTGGGCTTGGAATGCCTTTGCCTAGCGCTTTTAAGTCGTGCTTCGTTAGTGCTGGGTCAATGGTGCGTTCAGGCAAAAACTGAGGTACAACGCCATAATTTACTAGTGGGTTTTGATAAAACCACCAGGACCCAGTTACGCCAATAATCAGCACGAACCACAACGACCATAAACCTAAAAACTTGTGTAGATCGCCCAAAAATACGCGGAAATTTGCATTCCATCGAGGAAGCTTAAAGAACTGCTTCCAGAATTTGCGATAAGAGATTAGCCCAGTAATTAAACCAATCAGACACAGCACACCAAAGACATTGACGACCGCACGGCCAATTAATGGCATGAACAAGTTTTTGTGGAGAATTGACATAAACTCTCCAACAGTCAAAAAATTCGTTACGCCAGTAACTTCTCCAGTGTAGGGGTCTGCCCAAACTTTTTTAAACCCACCATCGGGTAGGGTCATCATCGCGTGAGCAGCGGTATGTGTTCTATCGTTTGCTGTTTGAAAAGCGCTTAAACCGACGTTAGGCAGTTGCTCTTGCATTCGGTCAAATACTTCACCCGAACTTAATCTTTCTCCCTGTGGTTGAACTCTTACCTCGGAGTAGACTAGCCAGTCGATTTCTTCTGCGAATACGGCAAGCGTTCCAGTAATTAGTACCACACTAAATAGAAGGGAAAGCTTTAAGCCAATGTAGCTATGTATTAGGTAAGCGGCTTTATGTGCCGTAAGCTTTTTTTTTCGCGACTTCTTTTTGCTTTTGTCGGTAGTGGGTTGTGCTTCTTGTCCAATCTCGCCGAAACCCGAGGCGGTATTTACGTCTGCGCTCACTGCAGAAACTCCATTGTATGTTTGTTTTGATAAAAGAATTGCTGTTAGATGTATATGATAAGTATTATCATTTGCATTAGCAAACATACACAAAACTTTTCCTTACTGTTAATGAATGAGCCTGCGACTATGCAATTTAGTCGGATTAAGTGGGGTGTTGTGGCATTGGTGCGGGTAAAAAGGTTTTTCCCTAGTTGGTAATAGAAAAACAAATAAGAATGATTTGCATTTGTATTGATACTTCCTTGTTTAGTTGGTAATCTCGCGCCCTCTAAAATTAATACCACGCGCTTAGATTCGGTTTGAGCGTTATAAAGAGTAAGTAATCACATAAATGAATAAGACGTTATCCCTTACTGCTGCAAGTATGTTGTCTGTGTGTAGCACGGTAACCACGGCTGAGACGACACAAACTGAAGTCAAGACAGATTCTGTTCAAGCAGAAACTGTTGTCATTACAGGCTCTAGAACTGAGAAATTGCTTCTCGAATCGCCAGTGCGTGTAGAGGTGATTTCGCGCGAGGAGATAGTGCTAAAAAATGCACGTGATCTAAGTGAGGCGATTAAAGATGTACCAGGGCTTTTGATTAAGCCAATCCATGGTAAATCGGGCTCTGAGGTATGGATGCAGGGTGTCGATGCTAAACGAGTCATTGTTTTAGTGGATGGTGAGCGTGTCTCCCAAAGTACCAATTCTGGTACTGACTTAACCCAAATTGGTCTCGCTAATGTCGAGCAAATAGAAATTGTAAAGGGGGCTACTTCCGCTTTATACGGCAGCAACGCGATTGGGGGAGTGGTTAATGTCATTACTACCGATCCAGCTGACGGTTTGTCATATACCGTAAAGGGAGATGTAGGTAGTTACGGAGAGCAAAATATATCCGACAACCAGCTAGATGCGGCCGTCCGATCGAGTGCTGGCTGGCTAAGTTACAAAGAAGATGTATATGATTTAGAGTTCAGTTACGACGTTCGAGATAGCGATGGTTTTACCACGGATGTGGCGACGTGGGACAAGGAGGGCCCTTCGGGCACGCGATTAAATACTAGTGCTGAGATCGGTTTTTCACCGGTCGAAAATGCGCGTATTTTTACATCTTTTGCTACCTATACTGAAGATCTTATTACGCCTTTTACAGGTGCGGCTCCAGCCCGTCTTCAAACCGAAAAAACTGAAGAAGTGGAGAGGTACACATATCGCTTGGGTGGTGACCTGTCTTTAGAAAGTGATGATATTTCTGTTCGTTATTTCTACGAAGATTTTCAGAATCCGACCACCCAAGATATCGTGACGAATCCGGGCATAGAGCAAAAGAGGGTGCCTCGGCATATCAGTCAAAGTCTCTCTGCACAGATAGATACGTCTACATCATATGGAACGTTGCGAACGTTTGGTATCGAATACTTTGAAGCTGAAGTAGAACAAGATCAATACAAGGTTGCTACGGGTTGGACGCCAGAGGTTGATGGTGCGCGTCAAAATACTTCGTTGTATTACCAAGAAGATATTTATGCGTCTGATTCTTTAGAATTATTGCCTGGTTTTCGATATCAAGATGATAGCGATTTCGGAAGCTATTTTAGTCCTAAGATAAATGGTCGATATGACTTTTCGTCTTTAGTGGGGCTTGATCACTTCTTGCGATTTGGTGTTGGCAAGGGGTATCGAGTGCCAAGCTTGAAAGAGCGCTACCTTGAGTTTGACCACAGTCAGCATGGCTATAAGGTTCTTGGGAATCCAGTTACTAAACCTGAATATTCGAACAGCTACCAACTTGGCTGGGTCTTGAGTGGTGATTCTTTTGAATTGGACTTGAATCTTTTTAGAAATGATTTGAAGGATATGATCGAAACCGAGTTTGTGAGGATGGAAAATGATCCAACATACGGACTTGTGCAAATATTTGAATACGGGAATATCTCGAAGGCGCGGACGCAAGGCGCGGAAATCGCTACGAAATTAGAGCTAAATGAAGCGACAAAACTAACTGCAGGGTATACCTATCTTGATGCTAAAGATCTTAACACAGGCCTTAATCTTACTAAACGTCCTCGGCATCAAATAAAGACCAATCTTAGCTACACACCTACCGACTCTCCACTATCTGTTAGCGTTTCAGCGCGTTGGCAGGATAAAGAGTATTTTGACGACACGAATTCTCAGATCTCTCCATCATACGCAGAGTTTGATGTGAGTGGCGCTTATAAGCTGTATCAAGATTTAAGTGTGTTCGCGGGTGTCAACAATATAACAAATACACAGAAAGATTTTAAAAGCTCAAGTGATTTAAGGCCGGAACAGGGGCGTTATGTCTTTGTTGGTTTGCGCTTGGATCACTTCTAGATGCCTATTTGAAAATTACTAACTTGTTCGTAAAGGGTAAAAAAATGACTAATCAAAAGAAATTATTAACACTTGCTGTAAGTAGTGCAGTACTTGTCGGTTGTGGCGGTTCAGGATCTTCATCAGTAGTTGGTTCAGACGAAAGTGTAACGCCAACAACACAGATTGATGCATCTTCATATACCGATTACACGTACTTCAATCTAGAAACTGGCTCTGAAGTTAGTTTAACTGCGGCGGAGGCGGCTGCGTCAACAGCATGGCACATAGGTTTTCGTCGTAATGGCGCTATTTTGAATGGTGGTACTAGCGGCATTGGTAATGTCGAAGGTGCACTGGCTGCTGCTCAAGATGATTTTTATAATGGAGACGATCCTGACGTAAACGTTTTTCTTAATGCGAGTGATGCTATCGAAGAAGAGCATCTTTTAGCGTCGTACGATACAAGTCTTCTGACGTTTGTTTCGGATTCAGAGAATCTAGCGGTGAGCGGTGATTGGTATAATTACCAACACGTTGGTGGCGGTAATCCTCCTAATACTAGTGCGAATTCTGATAATTCTTGGTTAATTCGTTCTGCAGAAGGTGACAGCTATGCGCTCATGAAGGCGACATATTTCTTGTATGACTATGCGCATGCGGAAGTAACGTTTGAGTTTGATGTTCAGGCGCAAGGTACGTCACAGATTCTTGATTCCAATGAATCGTTTGTTGTGAATGTAATGCCAGGACAAGCTGAGTGTTACGATTTCGACACGGCTGCTGAGGTGGCGTGCTCCGATGCTTCTTGGGATGTTCAGTTCGAGTTGCCAGCTCTTCCTGCACGTGGCTTTAATGTACGCACGAATGGTGGTATTTCGGGTTCTGGAAACGGTGGTGTATTTGGACCATTGACGACAACGGATGCAGAAATGTATACGTCAGCGACTATAGCGCCAGGTTCGGGGCGAGATATTTCAAATCATTACGTTTCCGACTCAAATGCGAGCATCTTCACTGCTAACGAATGGTATGGGTACAATTTAGAAGGTAACCACAAGTTGTGGCCAAACTATCGTACGTATACGATTGATACTGATTCAACGGATGCAGATGCGAAAGTATATAATCTTCAGATCATCAGCTATTATGATGGCGCAGGCACTAGTGGCTATCCAACAATCCGTTATGTTGAGAATGCTTCTAACTAAGTCTTAACGAGTTGAGAAAATACCCCTCTTGTAGGGGTATTTTTTTACCTGAGATAAATGGCGACTTTGTTTGTATATTGGTGTGCAGAGTTGGGGGCTCGCAGCTTAGGGCGAATAGAAAGATTTTACTTAATGGTGTTTTATTAAGATGCTGATCCGCTTTTGGTCTGAGGCTATGGGCAGATAGGGATAGAAGGGTGGGTGGTTTGTTTAATCTTCTATAGATTAAAGCAATAGATTATTCGTTTCGTTCGCCCCTCGGGTTTACCTTTGGTCATTCAAGGTGAAAAGCGCTTTTTTGCCGCCATCGCCTTGCCCCAATAACGGGTTTTGTTGAGTCGATTTCTTTGGTAGGTCAGTATGACTTGGAATGATCATTTTCTAACCTCTAACCTCTAACCTCTAACTTCTAACCTCTAACTTTCGACATCAATCAAATAATCAGCTTATGACCTTCCGAAGAGGTGATGAATTCTGCTCTATATCTCCAGCAGCGTTCTATGTTTTCGGCATTAAGTACTTTCTCTACATTGCCTTTTTGAACGGCTTTTCCCTGATCGATAAGTAAGGCTTTGTCACAGTACTTGAGTACATGATTTAGATCATGGAGTACGCCAACTATAAGTATGTTTTGCTTATTACAGAGTTGTGTGACGAACTCTAGCAACTGATGTTGGTGCCCAAGATCTTGGGCTGATAATGCTTCGTCAAGCAGCAAAATAGGTGTCTGTTTCGCTTGGCTAATTTGCACTAAAACGCGTGCTAGGTTTACGCGTTGCTGTTCTCCACCTGAAAGCTGAGGGTAATATTCATCTGCTAAATGCAGGCAGTCGCAACGGCGCATGCATTCGTTTACTACTTGCTCTGCTTGTTCTCTACTAAGTGAAAGTGGTGTGAGCCCTAGTTCAACGACTTCTTTTGCTTTGAATGCAAATGAGAGAATTGACGACTGAGGAAGTACGCCTACATGGCGAGCGCGCTCCATTGAGTCCCATTGCCGAAGTTCTTTTCCGTGTAAGAGAATGTCGCCGGTGTAGTTGTTGTCGCCGGATATGGCTTTTAAAAATGTAGACTTACCTGCGCCATTGGCGCCGACAATTGCCCAAAATTCACCCTCGCTAAATTCCTCATGGGTTGTACGAAGTAGTGTTTTGTTTCCTGCTTTAACTTGTAAATTGTTAACGCTCAGTATGATTGTTGGGTTAGAAGTTGACATTTAGTACCACCTCTTACGTTCGCGCAATAACAAAATAATAAAGAAAGGGGCTCCTATCATTGATGTGATCAAGCCGATGGGAAGCTCTGCAGGTGTTAAAATTGTACGGGCAACTAGGTCTGAAATAAGTAGTAGCATTCCGCCTAGAATCGCGCTTACAGGGAGGAGGAATCGATGATTTGGGCCGCAAAGCATGCGCACGATATGCGGAACTACAAGCCCGACAAAACCTATGATTCCCGAATATGCCACAGCCACGCCGACCCCTATTGCAACAAGAATGATGGCGTTTCTCTTTAGGCGCTCTACTTTAATTCCCATATGGCGAGCTTCGGATTCACCCAATAACAAGGCGTTTAAAGCATTGGTTTGTCGCTGGAATAAAACGACTAATACGATGCAGACAAAAAGCAGTAATGGGAGTTCTTCTGATTTTGCTTTAGCTAACGAACCCATTTGCCAGACGCTTAACTCTCGTAGGTTATTGTCGTCCGCAAAATAGGTCATAAATCCAATCGCAGCTCCAGCAAATGCAGACATAGCCACACCTGCGAGAAGCAGAATAACAACTGAGGTGCCTTTTTCAGAACGAGCTAGTGAATATACAAGAAAGGTAGTACCTAAACCTGCTAAGAAAGCGAGTCCCGGGATGCTCAATGCTTTCCATGCTTCAGGCAGAACAACGATGGCGACGATGGCGCCTACCGCCGCACCAGAAGAAACGCCAATAATACCGGGGTCGGCTAGTGGGTTTCGGAAAAGTCCTTGAAGTACCGCTCCACTTTGCGCGAGTATGCAACCGACGAGTAAGGCTAGCGCTATCCGTGGTAGTCGGAGCTCAAGTAGTACGACTGAGGCAAGCGAGTATTCAGTGGTTTCTCTGTTGCTAAACGAAGAGGTGATTACACCGTATGCATCACTAAAGCTGATGTTTACAGCGCCTGTAACAATCGATTGTCCGACGAAAAACAATGTGCTGAGCGCAAAGAAGGCGACCAGTAAGTTGAAAGGTATGCGCATATTATAATAGGTATTACATAAGTGGCGCGTGCTGACACGCGCCTGTTTGACTAAAAACGATTACTTCTTGGCAAGCGTGGTTTTAACTCGAATGGCTTCGTCCATCGCAGCAACGCTTAGGCCGGCTACGAGCGTACTGGCGTTCATGCCCATAATGTTTTTCTCTTTCGCTGCGCGCGTTAAAGCGATGACTTCGCTATCTTCTAGTTTTGGTCCTTTGCTAGGGCGACCGCCGCTCGCTAATACGATAACGTCTGGGTTTAGTGCGATCAGTGATTCGCGTGAAGCTTCGCGATATGCTGGGAATTTCGCCATATTTTCTAGGCCAAGTAGATTCAGAAACGCGTCGCCACCTGTGCCTTGACCTGCCATGCTTCCGTTGGCGCCACCATGGCCGCCCATATCTAAGAGGAAGATCGCTGTCTTTTGTTTCACCGAAGTGTTGGCAAGTGTTGTGCGCATCTCTTCGATGATGTTGATGAGCTTTTCGCCGTCTTCTTTGTGATTAAATTCGGTAGAAAGTGTACGGACGTTTTCGATAAGAGTATCGATTGTTTTTGGTGATTCCTGTTGAATAATTTGGACGCCGGTTTTTTCAAGAGCGTTGATTGCGGTTTCAGGACCCATGTCTGCGGCGCCTACAAGAGCGTCTGCTTTGATGCTTAGTAAGCCTTCGGGTGAAAGTTGGCGGTGGTAGCCAATGCTGGGCAAGCCTCGTAATTCGGGTTGACGAACTGACGTGACATCCACAGCAATAATAGCATCCTGAAGGTTAAGGGCTTGTAGGACTTGGGTGGTGCCTAGATCTGCGCTGATAATGCGAGGAGTCTCATCTTCGGCGAGAGCTGTTTGTGTGGTAATAACTGTGAGAAGTAGAGAAAAGCATGCCAATGATTTTGCAAAACTAATTCCGGCGCTGCGCATTTTGGTCTCCGAAGGGGCGTGACAGATAGTGCGTAGAAAATAGTTTAAGTCGCACTTTCTTAGGGTGATATTTAAGAAAGCGCAAGAATAGAGGACGGTAATGGCAATGTCAATCGAAATGAGACTAATTCGTATTTACATGTAAAGCTTCGTCTGTTACCTTTCGCGACTTTGGGAATATAGCGCGCTAGGAAAAAGGCATGACTGATAAAGTTGATATTGATAACGATCCAATTATTCAAGGTGAGCAGGCGCAGGGTTTACTTGAACTGCTAAGCACTTGGGGGCCGCTGACCACAATCGTATTCTCGGGAGGTTGCGTGTTTGAATTTAAAGGTGCATTTCCTAAAGGCACGCTAGGCGAAGGTTTTTACAACTTCGGGCATGGCAATGCTGCGGGTTTTCAAGGGCATTTGAACTTAAAGAACGTAAAGGCAATTACCTTCCAAGATAAATTGCACCGTGGTCGTCAAAGCTATGCCTTTGTATTCCGCGACAAGAACAATGATTGCATATTTAAAGTATTCCTAGGGCGTGATGAGTCAGGCGAGTTGATTCATGCGCAAGTGGATGGTTTTAAAGAAATGCAGGCGCAAGCCAAACAACTAAAAGTAAATGAGTAATAGAACTTAGTAGGACAAGAACATGAGAGAAGAGAAACTAAAAAAATTAGAAGGCGACATTGAGTCCTTTCTTCAAGAGAGAAAAACGCTCAACCTTTCGACCATTACCACCGAAGGTTTGCCGTTTGCGTCGTATGCGCCTTTCGCGATGGATGAAAAGAACTTTTATGTACTACTTAGTGACGTGGCCCGTCATGGCGTTTACCTTGCGAATAATCCGGTTGCCTCAATTTTAGTGAGTGCGGACGAAGACACATCTAAGCAGTTGTTTGCACTTGAGCGTGTCAACTATGCAGCTAAATCTGAGTTGATTGAATACCAGGCTGAAGGATGGCAAAAAGGCATAGATTGCCTAGTTGAACGCTTTGGCGATCGTATTACGGGTTTGGCTAGCCACACAGATTTTAAGCTGTATAAATTAACGCCAAATGAAGGGCGCTATGTGGTTGGTTTTGGTAAGGCTTATGCGATCAAGGGCGAAGGCTTTTTAGGCGATAGCATCGAACATTTGCGTGACGGCCATAAAAAGCGCGAAGAAGAAGCGGCTTAAAAAAGGGGGGTAGAGTGTAAAGACTCTGACCCCAAATGTGAATTTAAGAGAGAATAAAAAAAGCCGCATGGCAAGCATAGCGGCTAAGGGACAAGCTTGGATGTTAAATGAGAACAGGTAAAGACTCTCAGTGATTTTTACGTCCTTTATTTTTCCTTGGATCAAATTACCTAAAAATTATTGGAACAATTTTTAGAATTAGGTTGATGCGAAAAATGCTAGATCTAAATCGTATGACTGATGAGGTGTTATTAAGTTCAATTCAGGGGTGTTTGGAGAAGCGAGATCTCACAATCACAAGCGCCAAGCTTTGGCATAAGACGAAACTTATGCCGTTTATTTTATGTGGCGTCCGCCATCAAGATTGAGGATTCGACCGGTAACGTACTTGCTTTCGAGAAGATATTCGACTGTTGCAATTGCTTCTTCGAAACCGCCTTCCCAGGGTAGGCTAGCCTTCTTCACGGCTTTCTGTTTGTACTCGTCATCGTCACCTTCGTTGAATTTCAGAAGTGCTGGTGCGATTGAGTTCACTTTAATTTCTGGCGCAAATGCTGCCGCAAAAGATAGCGTAAGGTTTTCTAGTGCCGCTTTGCTCGCCGCGTATGCAATATGCTTTTTACTTCCTTTTTCGGCGACAAAATCTGTGATGTGAATAATATCTGCAAGATGCTCTGCATTGCTCGAATTTCTGAGATTGTCTCGCAGGTTGAGGTTAAATAAATATGGGACCTTGGTATGCACATTAAACATACGATCGAACACTTGCTCGTTTGGGAAGCCTTTTCCTTCTGGCATCCAATCTGAAGCATTGTGGATCACGGCGCGTAGACGTATGTGTTTCAATTTGATTTCAGCGTTTAAATCGTTGACCGCATCCATATCCTGAAAATCGCATTGGTACAAAGTTGCTCCTTTGTCCCATAGCGAGTTCAATGACTCCGACTCACTGCGATAGGTGCCGACGACTTGCCAGCCTTTATCTAAAAAATGGTGAGCGAGGGCCAAGCCTAGTCGTTTAGTAATCCCTGTAATCAATACGCAGTGTTTATGATCCATTTCACCCTAGGCCTGTGACAAAAACTCTTGACGGGTGCGCTCATTCGACTTGAATGTTCCGCCTAATGCAGTCGTTGACGTGTAAGAGTTTGAATCCATTATGCCGCGCGATTTAACACAGTAATGAGTTGCATTAATGGACACCGCAACATCTTCCGTTCCAAGCAATGTCTGTAATGATAATAGAACTTGTTGTGTCAGTCTTTCCTGAACCTGAGGGCGTTGAGCGAAGAATCGAACAATACGATTAATTTTCGATAAGCCAATCACTTTGTCTTTTGGAATGTATGCAACCTTTGCTGAACCATCGATCGTTACGAAGTGATGCTCACAGGTGCTAGTGACGCTAATGTTAGATACCGTGACCATCTCATCAACGTTCATTTTATTGTCGATCACAGAAATCTTTGGGAAGTTTCCATAGTCGAGACCAGAAAATATCTCGCGAACGTACATCTTGGCGATTCGATGAGGTGTCTCGGCTAGGCTGTCATCGTTCAGATCAAGGCCAAGTGTTGATACTACGTCTGTAAACAAGGACTTCAAACGTTCGTATTTTTGCTCGTTATTTAATCCTGTTGGGATGAGTGGCGTTTCAAGGCCTGCTTCGACGAGCGCGTCTCGAACCAAGCGCGCTTCTTGGCTCACTTTGTGAGTGACTGTGGTGCTTAGAGCTTCCATGATTTAGTCCTTCTGTTGAGTGCTTTGGACAGCGTGGAATTAGGCTTGAAATTCAAGTGAGAGTGAAACAGAATCAGCAAAGCGTAATGCATGTGGTTTATCTATCTTAACACGAGCATAGCTGACCCAGGGATGTTCATGACAAATCAATAAAACGTCACTCACTAATTTCTCGAGCAATAAGAATCTGCCTTGCTCGACGTGCTTAATCACTTTCTTAGTAATGTCTTTATAATTCAGGGCGTCGTCTACGCTATCGCTTAGGCATAATTTACTAGCCGGATAGTGAATCTCAGCGTTGATCACGACATCTTGTTGCTTCTCTTTTTCTTCCTGATTAAAGCCAATAAATGTTCGCAACCGGAGGTTGGTAATGTTGATAATCGCTTGGCTTGTGTCTGATGAGCTCATTCGAATCTCTATGTCAGTTTAAAGTAAGTTGTCGATCGCACGTGAAAGCACGGCTGCGTTTGGCCTCACAGAACTGCCAAAAACTTCTACGACTTCGCCTTGGGTGTTAACTAAATATTTGTTGAAGTTCCATCTTGGCTCAGAACTTTGGGCGCTCAATTCTTTGAACACCGGGTGAGCACTTGAGCCGCGAACATCAACCGTCTCTGTCATTGTGAATTTTACACCAAAATTGACGAAACACACTTCGGCTGCTTTTTCCTCAGACTTAGCAGCCTGTCGAAAGCTATTTGAGGGGAATCCAATGACTGTGAAGTTCTGGTTCTCGTACTTTTCGTAGAGGGCCTGCAACTCCTTGAATTGTGGTGTAAATCCACAGTGGCTTGCCGTATTGACAATTAAAACATTTTTTCCGGAAGTGATCTCGCATAGGTTCAATGTTTCTTGACTGTGAAGTTTACCGATATCGATATTCAACCATTCCGGGCAAGCGTTAGCAGAACTGTTCTGGCTCGCAAAAGCGAATATTAAGAAACATAAAATTGTGCGTGCTGATCGTGTCATTCAAGACTACTCTTCAGTTATTTCGTGATGGTTCATACGCGACATAGTAAGCTTTGGTTTACCTAAATGTATCTAAGTATTGAGTTGACCTAGTGGTCAGATTATTATTCATGCTTTCATTTTGATCAAAAGAGAGAGTTCAATGACCTACCCAAGAGACCTCGTTGGTTATGGCCAACATACGCCTAAAGATGTATGGCCAAAAGGCGAGCGTGTTGCAGTGCAGTTCGTTATTAATTACGAGGAGGGTGGTGAGAACTGTATTCTTCATGGTGATCCTGCATCAGAAGCATTCTTATCTGAAATTATAGGAGCTCCTGCAATGGAAGGCGTTCGTCACATGAGCATGGAATCTATCTATGAGTATGGAAGTCGAGCAGGGTTTTGGCGTCTTCACCGAATGTTCACGGAACGCAACATGCCAGTCACAGTTTATGGTGTGACGACAGCATTGGAGAAACATCCAGAAGCTGTGCAAGCCATGAAAGATGCTAACTGGGAAATCGCGGCACACGGATATAAGTGGATTAATTATCAGTACATTGATAAAGATGAAGAACGTCATCAAATTCAAGAAGCGATCAAAAAGCATGAAGAAATTACCGGTGAACGGCCGCTAGGTTGGTACACCGGACGAACTAGCCCGAATACACGTGATCTAGTGTATGAAGCAGGTGGTTTTATGTACGACGCTGATTCGTATGCTGACGATCTTCCGTATTGGGTGTATGACTACGAAAACCCATTTCTAATCGTCCCATACACGCTTGATACGAATGACATGCGATTTGCAACGAACCAAGGTTTCAACACTGGAGAGCAATTCTTCACCTACCTAAAAGATGCCTTTGATGTGCTTTATGCGGAAGGTGAAACAGCGCCAAAAATGTTAAGTATTGGCTTGCACTGTCGTTTGGTTGGTCGTCCAGGTCGTGCCGCGGCTCTGGCGCGTTTCTTAGATTATGTTCAGTCGCAAGAAAATGTTTGGGTGACGCGTCGCATAGACATAGCCAAGCACTGGCATGAGAATCACCCTCCAGTTAAGTAAGTCAGAGCTACTGCGCTTACTTATACTGCGTTAAAAATTGGGGTCAGAGTAAAAGTACTCTGACCCCAATTTTATTCTTCCAAACTTTAGCTACACTTTTGTTCAATTTTAGAACTTCTATTGGGGTGACCTATGTCTACCGAGCAAGAGCAAATGAAACTCCTAATTGATCTTCACTCGCACAATGAGCGTCAAGGCCCCGGCGGTAAAGCAGAGATTGAGTAAGCGATTTATTTGGCCGGCTTAGATTTTAAGGTCAAGTATCGCATCGCAGATATTGGCTGTGGGACAGGCGCAGCGAGTCTCGTACTGGCTGATACCTTAGATTGCGATATTACTTCGGTAGATTTTCTGCAGGCCTTTTTAGATGTGTTGAATGATCGAGCTTCTGAGGTGGAACTCGCTTCAAGGATTTCGACGCTCTGTGCTTCGATGGATGATCTACCTTTTGAAGCAAATAGTTATGATGTTTTATGGTCTGAAGGCGCAATTTACAACATCGGTTTTGCCAAGGGCATTCAAGAATGGAAAGCCTACTTGAAACAAGGCGGTGTGCTAGTAGTGTCTGAAGTTACCTGGACGACGGATGAACGACCGCAAGAGTTAGAAGATTATTGGGAAGCTGCATATCCCGAAATCGATACCGCTTCGAATAAAATGAAGGTGTTGGAGCGAGCAGGGTATCAGCCACTTGGTTACTTCACATTGGATTTACATTGCTGGCTTGAGGGG
>NZ_LWFI01000866.1:0-11296 GCF_001635735.1 Oleiphilus sp. HI0067 | reverse complement strand
TCGCTAGTCTTTCGAAGTATATTGAGCACCTTGGCTGGAATGAATGAGCACTTTATCTTTCGATCTTCATTGTGAAACTGCCATTAATGATGCATCAATGACTAAGTCAGATTTAGGTGAAGCCTTCATCGACCAATCAATGACTTTGCGCGAAAACAGATCGATGACAACTGCAAGATATAGCCAGCCTTGATAGGTTTGTATGTAAGTAGAATCTGTCACCCATTCCTTGTCAGGCTAATCTACTTCGGATTCTCGATTTTAATGATTGTTTTTTGTAGCACAGAATGAAAACCTTCTCTAAGTAAACAAATTTATAATTCAGACGTTATTGAAGGAGAGAGGCCTAAGATCTTAGTAATTTGGTTATTCTTAACCATTTATAAATTGTTGTTCAAATGTATGGATAATGCTTCGAATAAACCTAAACGTCAGTAGCTAAATCCATATCGTCACTTTAAATTAAGCCTTCGATTGTCACGCTATTGTCGAGGTCTTGTCTTATAATCTATCGTTTACTGTTTCAAGATTTATAGGGCTAGCCGTGAGCGATATCGATTTAACTGATCTTCCTAACCTTGTTGAAGATTGTTTTAAAGCACCTCAACAAGATGAATTAGCGGTTGCTGAGCACAGCACGCATCCTCCTAAAATTTTGCTTCTTTATGGGTCTTTAAGAGAGCGCTCATTCAGTCGTTTAGTGGTTGAAGAAAGCGCACGCATACTCGAAAAAATGGGCTGTGAGACTCGTATTTTCGATCCATCTGGACTGCCTTTACCTGACGATGAAGATGCCTCGCATTCTAAGGTGCAAGAACTACGCGATCTAATGACCTGGTCTGAAGGGCAGGTGTGGTGTTCGCCTGAGCGTCACGGTTCGATGACTGGCATCATGAAAGCGCAAATAGATTGGGTGCCATTGTCTCTTGGTGCAGTGCGTCCTACGCAAGGTAAAACGCTTGCGGTCATGCAGGTTGAGGGTGGTTCGCAATCTTTCAACGTTGTGAATCAACTGCGTGTGTTAGGTCGTTGGATGCGCATGATCACGATTCCAAACCAGTCTTCGGTTGCTAAAGCATGGTTAGAATTTGATGAGAATAACCGCATGAAACCTTCAGGCTTTTATGACCGCATTGTAGATGTATGCGAAGAGCTAGTGCGTTTTACGCTACTTACGCGTGACCGAGCTGATTACTTGGTGGATCGATATTCCGAACGTAAAGAAAGTGCTGAAGAGCTAATGAGACGCGTAAATCGGAAAGTTATTTAAGGAAGGTCTGATTAACTTTCGAAATCGATGGTTTTATTTGGAAAGGCACGCTTAAGCGTGCTTTTTTGTGTAAGGCGTATGAGATTCCAATCGCTGGCTATGTGAAGTATTTACGGTTTAAGCTAAAAAGAGAGTGATTAAATACGACACGTTAAAAAAACTAGCAACAGGGAAACCCCATGAAAACAAAAATAATACTCTCTGCCGTCTCTCTTGCACTGGTTGCAGGCTTGGTAATTTATTCAACGAGCAACAATACATCAACCGCACCTGAGGTTCCGGTCGCGAGTACTGAAGAACGTTTGCAAGACATGCAAGCAAAACAGACTGAAAACGTCAGAGCACTTCCAGACCACCTTAAAAAACGTGAGATGCCAGAGGTCGATGAACTGGTTATCGAACTCAGCAAACGCATGCGTGAGCAGTTCGCGAACAATATTGAGGACATTGTCGTTCAAGTACGATTGCGGGATTTGCTGATCAGCTTAGAGCAAGATTTTCCAGGGCAGGGGCACATGATGTTCGAACAGATCGTGCGAGCGGCGTTTCCTGAGCTTGCCGATCAAATTATTGCTGCGGTCGACAAAATGGGCGATTACGAAGATTGGCTTGTTGACAGCTACCTCGACCTTGAAGCGCTCAATGCGGTGGCCAAAGACAACACCATTTGGAATAAGCGAATTGAAATTTTTGGCGAGTCTGACGCGCGTAAAATTTGGAACGAACAGTTTGCGCAAGAAGAGCAGAGAGAGCGCAATGTAAAAGTAGTATTGAATGAATTAAGCACCGATCCAAATGTGCCAATGGAAGAGCGAATTTATTTGGTTCAATCAGCCATGGAAGAAAATTATGGTGACACGCCCGCAGGCTTAATGATGGGTACGGCGAGTGTGACAACGCAACTTATTTTCAGAATGGATGCTGTTCAACAAGAACTAGCAGGAATGGACCCTGAGGCGCGTCAAGAGACGATCAATCAAATGCGCTTGCAGCTTGGCTTTCCTGAGGAACGAATTGCGCAGTTGGAAGAAGAAGATCAACGTCGTGATGAGCAGTGGACGAAAGGCTATGCCTATATGGAGGCGAGAACCGCACTTCTTGAGAGTTATACCGGAGAAGATTTAGAAACCGAGTTAGATATTTTGCGTCTTACGCATTTTGATGACCGTACCGCTTATTCGCTTAAGCAAGAAGAAACCATTGGAATGATGCGTTTTGACCGCCCCAGAGTGTATGGCATGAATTAATTTATCCTGCCCTCTTTAAAGAACACGCGAAAGCGTGTTTTTTCGTTTTATATCTAACGAATTTTTTGATCTGACTTAACGGATAACCTAACTTGCAGATAATTTTGTGATGAGCTTCGCATTAATAATGTAAACATGGCCATTATTGATAGGTTTGCATAAAAAGCGAACAGATGGTTGGACTTTGTTCGTGAACTGACTCCAACTGTGAATTTTTGTTAAGTAGGATTTTCGCTCCACTTTAAATCTAAAAATAAGGAAGGTTGGAGAGAACAATGACTTATCTTAAATCAGTAATAAACAAGCTTGCTAAAGCAGCAACTGTCGCTGCCGTAGCTTTCACTGTAGTAGGTTGTGTTGGTAATCCCTATGATGAGGATGTATCAGACCGTGGTGGACGTAACGACGTAATCAGTGTGGGTGACTCGATCTTTGACTTAAATGGTGTGATTCAAGAGACTCTTGAAGCAAACATGGGTCAAGAGTTCCGTGATTACACGCAATCAGGTGCTGAAATCACTGGCGGCCTGATCGCAACTTCAGTAACAAATCAATATCGTGATGCACGTGCAACAAATCCGAACATCAACGTTGTGTTGGCTGATGGTGGCGGTAACGACATCTTGATTCCTGCAACACTTCTTGACCCATACGGATGTCGTACTCAGTGGTACCGCTGGTGGCCATCAAATGCTTGCTACAACTTGTTGGAGGATACTGTTCTTCTTGGCATAGACCTAATGAATGAAATGGACGCTGATGGTGTTCAGGACATCGTTTGGTTGGGTTACTACAACCTTCCACGTGGCAATAGCAACCTTAACTCTATCTTGAATACAGGTGGCGATTGGTTGAACTACGCATGTGAAACAGCAACAACTGCAAGCTGCTCGTTCATCGATACGCGTGGCACTGTTCCAGCAAGCCAAGTTGAAGGTGATGACATTCACCCAACTCCAGCAGGTTCTGTAAACCTTGCAGGCCAAATCTGGCCAGTATTCAGCACTAAGCTATAAGCATTAGTGCCAATCTACACGGTGCAACGTCGTGTAGATTCGTTTTAGAAAAGCACGCCTCGGCGTGCTTTTTTGTTTCATCTTTAAGTTAAACCTAAGATCGTTTTCCTAGCTTAATTCGTTATTGACCGTCTACGTTTCGTAGCCGCTTATTTTCCATCAATGTGTTTTTTATTACGAATTTACCTTACTAGTACTGGCCGACATTGTTCATGATTTGGCCTGTCATGTTCATATTTTGACCTCTAATTGTTAGGTCTAAATTTCTTAGTTTATTAGTATGTTGCGCGCCATATGCGAGTATGGCGACATAATAAAAAGCTTGGAGAGAACAATGATAAATCTAAAAAAAGTTGTATCTAATGTAGTAAAAGCAACGGCAGCAACTGCTGTTGTATTAAGTGTTGTGGGTTGTACGGGTAGCCCATATGAAGAGCAAGTAAATGGTCGAAATGACGTGGTGACTTTAGGTGACTCTATTTTCGATTTGAATGGTGTAATTCAAGAAACGCTAGAGGCTAATGCCGGCACACAATTTCGTGACTACACGCAGTCAGGTGCTGAATTACAAGGTGGTAGCTTGGCGCCATCTGTGTATGAGCAATATGCCGCTGCAAACAGCTTCAATGGTGATATCAATACCATTCTTATGGATGGCGGCGGTAACGACATCTTGATCCCTGCTACACTTTTTGACCCTTACGGATGCCGCACGCAATGGTATCGTTGGAATCCTTCTCGTTCATGCAGAAACTTGATTGAAGATCAGCGTATTAACGCAGTGAACTTGTTGAATCAGATGGATGCAGATGGTGTTGCTAACGTTGTTTGGTTGGGTTACTACGAGCTTCCACGTGGCAATGCGAACTTAACGAAAGCTTTGAACATTGGTAACAATAAGCTTCGTAGCGCTTGTCAGAGTGATTCTGTAGCGAGCTGCCAGTTTGTTGATCCACGAGGCACTGTTCCAGCGAGCCAAGTTGAGAGTGATGACATTCACCCAACACCAGAAGGTTCAGTGAACCTTGCAGGACAAATTGAGCCAGTATTGTTCCCACTTCTATGATAAGAAGTTGAATCTGGCTTACGGCTAGATCGGTTTAATGTCGAAATAAAAAGCACGCCCTAGGCGTGCTTTTTTGTTTATGGCTCTAGTGTTTTAAAGGTGCCATCAAGCCAACCCTGAATTTCTGACATATACCATGGAGAGAATGGATTATCAGAAACGCCACCTGCTGTGCGGGTATGAAGTATTTGTTCACTCATGTCTGCCGCGATGCGCACTGATGCGGCGAAACTCGTTTTGCGGCCAGCAGCTTCATAAAGCTGGCCTTGATGTGGTGTTGCTCGTCCACCGATCATTGAAACAGTTTTACTGTCTAGACCAAAGAATAGAGGCAGCTTGCCTTGCAGCAAAATGTTTGTGAATTGGAAGGTGTTGGTTTGACCCCACGTTCGTTCTTCAAAGTGCGTGCACACGTTCAAAAACGCCTGTTTAAAACATTCTGCTTGGTTGTTGTCTTGATACCACACTGAACTTGGCTCAAGTAAGCAGCGATCAAAGTTTTGATAAAAGTCGATAAATAAACAGGTTTGTTCGCGTAAGTGTTTGGTGAGTTCTGGGCTAATTTGTTCGTCTTGAAATACAAGGTGGCGAAGCTCGGTGTAGAAACATTCAAATAGGTTTGCCGCAATCGAGTCTTTGTCGTAGCAGAGATCCCAATTCAGCAAGCTTTGTGCGAGCGGCTGATCTGAAAAATTCTCCTCTAATACTGGCTTGAGTACATCCATAAACTCCTTCGCTTGAAGTGAAAAGAGATCCATCTGAATTGCTTGCGTGCTTAATAAGTCTTGTTCTGCGTTTTGCGAGAGTAGGTCGTTAATACGACGTGCGCGATGATCCGCCATTGGCATATTGATGGGGGAGGTCTTGCCAAATTCATTCAAGTCTTGATTTGCTGTGACAAAATAGCCGCATTCAGGATTAAAGCTTCTGGGTAGATCTTCAATCGGATGAAAACCTTTCCAGTCGTAGCTTTTGTCCCAGCCTAAACCAGGTACAAAACCATTCCAGTTATTTTCACGGATAGGGCACAGACCTGACATTTGATATCCAATGTCGCCATGGCTATCTGCGATCACCCAGTTCCATGCACTTTCAATCGCGCCCAAGTGTATTTGTGCTTCGGCTACGGTGCTCACGCTATTTAATGCGAATGCTGCATTTAGCGTGGTGGCGCCAGATTCAGCCGGCGCCCAATGCGTTGCAAGGTAATACCCTGTTTCGGTGGGCAATCCATCAAGAACACCATGATGGTTTTCGTAGAAGGTCTCGCGGTGGTCTGCGTGTTTTTTACGAGTAATTAGCTCCTCTCGCTGGGAGAACTTAAACCACTCATCTTCAACACGGTATTGCCCCTCTTTGCAGTCTTCGATCCAGCTGTCGACGGTATCTGCGAAGGTATAGGTTGCGCCCCAAGACAGTGTTTTATTTCTCCCGACCAGAAGGCCAGGTAAGCCTGGCATGCCATAGCCGATCGTTGATTGCCCTTGGTAATTTATAGCGGCCTCGTACCATACATTGGGTAGCCGATTCACTTCTAGATGCGGGTCGTTTGCCATTAATGCCGCACCCGATGCAGTTCTTTTCGGGCTAACCACCCAATTATTCGATGCCATCATTCTCGGCGCAGCGCTCTGCCATAGTAGCTCTAAAGGTAGATGACGATCACCTAACTTGAGTTTCTCTATTAAGGCGCGATCGATATGTTGGTCATGGATTGGGAATAAGCTTTTCAGTTTTTCATCACTCACTCCATTTTGAATGAGTTCGATAAAAAGCCTTTCGGATTCAGCTTGAGTTTGGGCGAGGGTCAGATAGCTCGTCATGCGGAAGGTCAGCATAATGTCGCTTGGTGTCCAAGGCTCATGTTTTCCAATTAATAGGCGCATGAGTCCTGATGTTCGATGCTTCAAACCAGCATTAATGCCATCACATAATGCTAGTAGCCATTCATGTGTTTCTGAGTTTAATTTACTGAGTTCTTTTTCTGCGCCTTGCTGCCAGTTCATGCGGCGAAAGAATATATCAATCTCGAGGTTTTCATTCGTATCATCAAGCAGTTCGCATAAACGACCTTGCCCTAAAATACGCATAAATTGGAGCTGCATACCACGATCAATAGCGTGGCAGTATCCGAGCCCCCATGTGGCATCGTTTAAGTTGTTTGCGTTGATATGTGGCACGCCGTTGGCGTCGCGTTGAATGCTTAGCCCATCAGGGAATTGGCCGCGGATTTTAACACTCGAAGATTTTGGTAGTTTGAACATAAGTGACAGCTTGTGATTATTTTTTTGCCCACTATATTCTGTTTTCTGGATTGCAACAACGGAGTGCACCATGTTTATCGCTTGCAGTGAAATGTTCAAAATAGGTGTTGGGCCATCAAGCTCGCATACTATGGGGCCAATGAGCGCAGCGCATGCATTTCGTTCAACTGTATTAGCTGATCACAAGCCAGATCTGCAACCTAAGGAGGTCTATGTTCGTTGCACCTTATTTGGCTCTCTCGCGTTTACTGGCAAAGGGCATGAGACCGATCAAGCTGTTCGACTGGGTTTGAATGGTTACTTGCCTCATCAATTGGTTGACGTAGATCTTCGTGTATTAAAGTGTCAGATAGAGGCTTCAGAACAGCTATCAGGCACGGAGATTTATTATGATCCTGCCGTTCATCTTATATGGAATACCGATCGATCTGATTTGCCGCATCCTAACTTTCTTAGCTTTGAATTAGTGGTTGATGATGAGGTGTTGCTAGAACAGTCATATGCATCAATTGGCGGGGGCTTTATTGTTGTTGAACAAGAGCTTGATCAGCATGTGTTGAGCTTAAGTCAGGTCGATATCTCTTTCCCATTTTGCAACGCGCAAGAAATGCTAAGCATGAGTGGAGATTCGGCTTTAAGCATTGCTGAGATGAAACTGAAAAATGAACTGTGCTTTCAAGAAGAGACGACGTTTTCAGAACATGTTTTAACAACATGGCGGGCAATGCAGAGCTGTGTTGAAAAGGGACTACAAGCAGAAGGTGAGCTTCCCGGAGTTTTAAGAGTACAACGACGAGCCGCGACACTTTTTCAAAAACTCGTGAAAAGCCCTGTAAATATAGAGTGTCATGAATGGCTGAGTGTTTACGCGATTGCCGTCAATGAACAAAATGCGGCAGGAGAGTTGATCGTGACAGCGCCGACGAATGGTGCGGCGGGCGTTGTGCCAGCGGTGTTGTATTACATGGATAATCACTATTTTGAGCATGGCTTGAGTGATGCTCAGATCCTGACATTCTTTTTGAGTGCGGCAGCGATTGGCGGATTGATCAAACATAATAGTTCTATCTCTGGTGCAGAGGTTGGCTGCCAAGGTGAGGTGGGAGCTGCATCGGCAATGGCTGCTGCAGGAGCTTGTGCTCTAAAGGGTGGAACGCCTGAGCAAGTAGAGCATGCGGCAGAAATCGCTTTAGAGCACCATTTGGGGATGACGTGCGATCCGATTCAAGGCTTGGTGCAAGTGCCTTGCATAGAAAGAAATGCTTTTGGAGCGGTGAAAGCATGGCTCGCATCAGATCTCGCTCGCAATGCTGAAGGCGAGCATATTATGTCGTTGGATCGCTGTATCAGTGCGATGCACGAAACCGGTTTAGCAATGTCGGACAAGTATAAAGAGACATCGTTGGGCGGTTTAGCTGCGTCTTGGGTCGAATGTTAGCCGATTTAGGCGCGGGAGCTTCCGACTTCTGACGCGGCAATAACCTCTTGTTCGTTTGTTGCTGATGCGCTCCATGCCTGCATGGCAGGTAAGGATAGCAGGGCATCCATATACGCGAGGCTGGTGTCAGAAACTTCAATGTTGTAAGTGGCGAAGCGTGTCGCGACTGGTGCAAACATGCAGTCAACAATACTGAAGTTTCCAAACAGAAAGTCGCCATCATGACGATTAAGGGCGTCTTGCCACATGCCGTCGATACGGTGGATATCATGCTCGCATTTGTCACTAATCTTAACGCGACGCATGGCTCTGATATTCATGGGTAATTCAGTTCTTAATGCTGAGAATCCAGCATGCATTTCTGAGCAATAAGCTCGCGCTAAGGCACGGTCTTTTATCGAGGCGGGGTAGGCCTGCCCATTCAAATAGGTTTCGTTGATATATTCGCAAATCGCCATGGACTCCCAAACAATCAAATCACTATCGATAAGAACAGGCACTTTGAAGGACGGAGAATACTCTGCGAGTAACTCATGCGTTCTAGCTTGTGCGAGCGGTATGCGTGTTTCTTCAAAAGGAATATTGAAGTAGGAAAGTAGTAACCATGGCCGTAAAGACCAAGAAGAGTAGTTTTTGTTTCCTATGACTAATTCCATACTCGCTCCCTTTAGTCGAGTTATCCGCCCGAGCGTATTACAGTATAGCCCTTATCTTCCAGGAGCTTGACCAAGATATCGCGCTGGTCTCCTTGAATTTCGATAGTGTGTTCTTTTACTGCTCCACCAACGCCACATTTCTTTTTCAATTCCTTCGCAAGCGACTTCAATTTATCACTTGGTTCGAGAATGCCATCAACGAGCGTAACGCCTTTTCCGCCGCGGCCTTTGCGTTCGTATCGAACCCGTACGATGCCATCTCCTTCAGGAATCTCGTCCTTACTGCAGGCACAAGCTGAGATTGCTTGCTCGCAATTTGGGCAGGTTTTGCCGTGCTCAGTGGAGTAAACCAATCCACCAAGATCTGAGAGGGAGTTTAATTTCTTCGGCACGGTTAGTTTCCTTAGCTTATTAGGCGCGCATGAGGGAGCGTGTCCCGATGATGGCGCCCAATCCAACAATAAAGTTTGAGAGTGCGGCAGCAATGTAGATGCCATCTAAATCATAAAAGTACTGCCCAACAAAGGCGAGTGGTACGAACAAGCCAATCAATCGCATAAAGGACATGAGCAAAGATGGAGTTGGCTTACCCATGCCATTATATGTTGAAGAAGTGATCATAATCACTGCAAGGAAAAAGTACGACCAGGGTACCAATTCTAAATAATGCGCTGATGATGAAACAACAGCCGCGTCGTCAGTAAAGAACATTGATAGCTCATGACTGAACATCATCAAAATAATGGTGATACCAATACAAAAGAGAAGGCTAAATGATTGGCTGAGCCTGAGTGCTTCTGCAACACGTTCTTTACGTTTCGCTCCCCAGTTTTGCCCTACAAATGGACCCATAATTGAAGAAATCGCCATGATGACAACCAGGCACAATGATTCAATCCGAGAAGCAACGCCAAAACCTGCGACTGCGCTTGCGCTATATCCTGCAACCAGCCACGTTGAGAATGCCACGGAGAGCGGTGCGATAAGATTGGTGCCAATCGCGGGAATAGCAAGATGAAGAATCGCTTTCCAACTTTCGATAATTCTGCCGCGACAATCCTTGAGGCTTAGAAAGCGTAATTTAATAGCCAATAAATACAGGCCAATGATTAAGGCAAAAGAATAGGAGATGACGGTCGCAATGGCCGCGCCTTGCAAGCCTAAAGCGGGAAGTCCGAAATAACCAAAGATCAGTATCGGGTCGAGAATGATGTTCACAATGGCGACGACGATCATAATCATACTTGGAATAAAGGTGTTGCCAGCCGCGCGCAGTGCAGAATTTCCAACCATGGGAATAACGACGATAAAACTGCCTAAGAACCAGATGTCCATAAACTCATGGATTAACGGCAGTAGGGTGTCTGGCGCACCTAAGGCGATAAAAATTGTATCAATATTGTGATAACCGATAATCGCGAAACTCAGCGCCACGCTCAGGCCTATGAACAGTGATTGCGTGGCATAAATACGAACGCGCGTCGTATCACCTGCACCAATTGCACGAGATATCAACGATGAGCTACCGATGCCAATGCCGAATGCGAGGCTCAACAGTATTGAGACAACAGGGATGGTGAATCCCATTGCGGCAAGGGGTTCGGTACCCAATTGTGCGACATACCATGTGTCGACGATGTTCATCGACATGATCGATAAAATGCCCCAAATCATGGGTATCGTCATCTTGCGCAGGTGCGGGCCGACAGGGCCGTTTGTTAAATCAGATTGAATCATTCAATGAGAACGTAGTGTTGAGAGAGTAGTGAATACACTGGTGTTGGAGCACAGACTTAGGACTTTTTCTCTTGCTCTTCTACGAAGTGCAAGGCCATATTAAATGCTTCTCGTGTATAGGCGAGTACGTGGGCAAACCCTTCGTCGCTCAATTCGCGTGCACTATCTTTGGAGCGCAGTATGTTAATGAATTCACGCTCACGCTGATATTGCAGAGGAAGCCTCCCTGCACCCCAATCATGCAGTAGTCGCCAAGTCTCAGGTGAATACGTTCGGCTGTACTTCAATATAAAAGGAATTGGGTCGTTACGAGCCAGCAACGAGCTTAAACGTAAAATTAATTCGAACGATAGGGTAGCAGTGCCATTTTCAACTGCTTCAATAAGCGATTTGTCTTTGAGCTGAAGTGCTTCGTTTAATTCGTTGATTGTAAGCCCGGCAACTTCTCGTAGATCTTTTAAACTCTCACCTGCGGCTACCATCAACTTCAACTGATCTTGAGATTGAATGAGTGCCTTACCAACTTTGTAGGAGGTATCTGTTGTGCGTTTAGCTATCCTAAAAGCCTGGCCAGCAGCAGATCCAACACGATCAAATAGCCC
>NZ_LWFI01000865.1:0-1558 GCF_001635735.1 Oleiphilus sp. HI0067 | reverse complement strand
AAGTTTACTTCGCCATCAATTCGGTATGTTTGACCCGCAATTAATGTTACGTCTTCTGAGAAGTCACCTTTCAGTTCAAGATTTGCAGATACATACGCATCGGTACCAACTGCTGGGCCAGTAGAGCCAGCACTGCTACCGCCACCGCCACCACCGCCACATGCAGTTAGGCCTAAAGCAGATACGAGTACTGAAGCACTTACTGCCGATTTGATCATTGGTATTTTTTTCATGATTTTTCCCAATTCATTGTTGTTTAGAATCAAGAAAAAGAATAGAAACGCAAAATGACAAGTTAGTGACACATTTGCTTCAATTTAATGAAAGATAGCCACACGTTTGAAACATTTATGAAATAAAAAAGCCCAGCGAATGCTGGGCTAGGCAATACGAAAGATTTCTGAAAATCTAATGAGAGCTAGCTTGCAAGAGCTCTAACGATAAAGGCTTCGCAGACTCTGCTGCGGCTTTATTCGCCTCAAGTAATAATTCTGACATTGGAATCAATCCAATCTCCATCAATAAACCATCCTCACCAATTATGTCTTCATTCAAGAACATATCGATATATTCCTGCATTGCCGGAACATTTTCTAAATGATCGTTCTTCATGTAAAAAAATAAACTACGTGCAATGGGGTAAGATTTATCAGCAATGGTCTCCGAAGATGGCGATATTTGATCAATACTGACTCCTGAAATCGCATCTTCATTTTCAGTCAAAAAGCTGTAACCGAATATGCCCAAAGCAGCTGTATCCTTCGTCAGTTTTTTCACAATAAGATTGTCGTTCTCACCACTTGGAATATATACGCCATCGGATCGAATAATGCGATACCCTTTACGGCCGGCGTCTCTATACACCTTCATTTGCTCAGTTTGGTACTGCATTACAATCTCTTCAAAAGCATCTCGTGTTCCTGAACTGATTGGTGGACCATAAACGCTAATTTTTCTTTTAGGCAATGCAGGGTTGATTTGATTCCAGTGCGTGTAAGGGTTCTCAATTAAATCACTTCCGTCCTCGTTTGGAACCAGCTTCGCTACAGCAAGAAGCAAGTCGCGCTTAGTAATATCCATCTCAGCATTTGTATTGGATTGCGCTAGGACAATTCCGTCATAACCAAACATCACTTCAGTAATGTTATCAACGCCATTACGTTGGCACAGCTCAAGCTCTTTAATTTTTATACGGCGACTCGCGTTGGTAATATCTGGGGTATCCAAACCATTACCTGAACAGAACAATTTCATACCGCCACCAGTTCCGGTCGACTCGACAACCGGCGTTGGAAATCGCGAAACGCTGCCAAACTCTTCAGCAACAAAGCTTGCGAAAGGATAAACTGTTGAACTACCCACGACACGCACCTGATCTCGCGCGTGCGTTGTACCAGAGATAGTAAACAATACACACAATATGAATAAGTTCTTCATCTAATTAACCTACTTAAGTATCTAAACGCTACGATTGTTCGGAGCCTGCGCTCTCAATAATGACTTGTTTTTCTAGCTGCCCATTTTTATAAAGTTGTATGGCAGTTTTGTTACTGTCGTA
>NZ_LWFI01000864.1:0-4382 GCF_001635735.1 Oleiphilus sp. HI0067 | reverse complement strand
ATCGCGTCAGCTCAAAAATACATGGGCAAAATAAGCTGGCTTACCGTCATATATACTTTTAGCGTTGTGATCGGAACAATTGCGTTTCTCTACTTCTATTCGCAAGGTGATATTCCTCTTATTCCTGCGGTCGTTGGTCTAGCAGCTTTGACTTATTTTTCTTATAGCGCACTGCACGAAGCGGCGCATGGGAACATTAACGGGAATAACAAAAAGCTTCAGTGGCTCAATGATCTATGCGGTTACCTCGCCGCACCACTTATTTCAGTGCCATACGCGTCGCACAGATATGAGCACATGACTCATCATCGACATACTAACCAAGCTGACAAGGACCCTGACTTTGTCATCAGCGGCATGCAACATGGCTTTGTATCGTTCATTAAAACCGTTCTAGTTTTTATTTGGATGCAAATCACTTACTTCGCGCGCGTAAAGTGGGATACAGCACCAACAAAAGAGCGCGCAATTTATTGCGCGGAGCTTATGTTTAGCCTTGGTTGGAGAGTTGCCTTACTCGCCTATGCGCCAAGTATAGAATTAGCGTTGGTCTTGGTTCTAGGTTTCCTGTTAGGTGGTACGTTCACGGCCTACTGGTTCGCTTACAGACCACATATCCCTTATCAAGAAACGGCACGTTATCGCAATACCAATAACTTAATTGTTCCAGTTTGGCTGAAGCCTTTTGAATGGATCTGGGTTGGTCAAAACCTGCACGCTATTCATCACTTGTTTCCTCGCGTGCCTTTCTACAAGTACCACGCGCTTTATCGTGATATCCAGCCTATATTGCGAAAACAAGGTACGCCTATCCTCGGCGTATTCAGTAGAAAACCTGTGTAAGAACGAAAAAAGACATAAAAAAAGCAGCCAGTTGGCTGCTTTTTCGTTTACTCAACGACGTAAGATCTAGTTCTAGGCAAAGTCGTTGCTTAAACGCGCTTTCGGATACGAGCTAGACCAAGAAGCCCCAAACCTAAGAGCGCTAACGTGCGAGGTTCTGGAACAGCAGTCACTCTTAAACCTGCTAAAGCGAAGTCTTGATCAGAGTCGTCACCAGCACCCTGAGGTACAGTGAATTGGATCCAAGACGTACGATCTGTGCTATCAAAGCCAGTCAGAATGCTTAAGAAGCCAGCACCACCAGCACTACCAGGACCTGCAGGAATAAATGGCGAATCAGCATATGGGCCAGGCTTCAAACGATAACCAAGATATTCGTTATTAAACAAATCCAACACCAAGATCTCATCAATAACTACTGACGCATCAAACGTCACTGTTAGTTTCTCGATCTTGTCGCCACCTTGAGGGTTATTGATCTCGTCACGATCACCATGCTTTTTAATACCGATACCGTCGCCATCACCAACAAGGCCACCGATTGCACCCGGACCCTCGTTGCCATTAAACGTTAAAGTGCCAACGTTTGCTCTTAGTGTGACATCGCCAATTCCTGCAACATCATTTGTATACGTTTCTTCACCATTTACACCAGCCCATTCGGTTGACGTAAAATCGATCAAAACAGCCTGCGCAGGTAAAGCAACCGCTAGTAAAGCTGGAGCTAAAAGCACTTTCATTTTGTTTATCATGTCTTAAGCAACCTTTGTAAGGCTTACATTTTGTAAGCTGTTGAATTTAATAGAATTCAATATTGTAAGGAATTCTTGGTTTTTTCTAAGCATTATTGAACTTAAATATGGGCTCTAAAGGATCAACATTATAAGCTGCAAGAAGAGAATTAACTGCACTAAATCGAGACTCAGCGCTAGCAAAATGCATGAAAAGTAAGTCATGCTTTCATCGCTTAAAACTTCTGCTGCTAGACAATTGCTGACCTTGGCACTGAACCATTCCCGATGCCTGCTTCAATAGGAAAGCAGAAGTCACCGAAAACTCTTCACTCACTTAAGTATTAGCTAATCAAAGCGCTCTTGAGCGTGCTTGTTTAAAACCACACAAGGAAGTGAATTGTGCTCGTTTAGCACCCGAGGGAACATGAAAAATCTAATGAAATCAGAGTTTTGAGTCGTTTTGTGGATTACATACGAGACCCCTCACTATTTCTACATACGTGACCTCTCATATGCGTGATAAAGAAATGAGTAAGGTTCGAGTTTTTTCTCTTAAAAACAAAGTAGTATATGGAAAAGGGAAGAGGCTACCCGTCATGCATATGAGGGGGGTCTCACTATACAAATGTTAGTTGTAATAGGACAAATATGGAATCGTTCACTATCAAAAGGCTAAGGACGAAAGCGATCTTTAAAATTATATTTACAGGTCTCTTCTGCTCGTTTATCCCTTTCTTCACTCTAATGGGTTTGTTGGCTTCCCAAGACTTATTAACTATGTATTGGGGCCAAACTCAAGTAACGGGCTTTAAGGCGGCAGTGCTAGGTCCGTTCTTTGGTATTTTCTTTGCCATTGTATTCGGCTTATTCATAAGCGTATTTACTAGTCTTGGCTTAATGCTTTACGCAAAGCGCAGGCCTTTAACTCTCGAGTTCTATGAAACCGAGAACAATGAAAACAACTAACAAGGCGCGCAATGCTCGGCCAAGGGAACCTTGGCCTGGACTGTCACTGCTGCGCAGCGCCAGCCCATTCGCTTGGCGTTAGGCACTCTCAAAGGAAATCTATGAGATATACATTAACTTTGTTGTCAGCAATATTTGTTGCTGGATGTACGCAAGATAAGACTGAAATGACCGTATCTCACAAAATACCGTTGCTTGCTGAGTGCGTTCTAACTGTTGAAGCAGCGAAAGATCATTTCGTTCGTACTTCAGCAAAGAAACCGCATAGTCTTGATATAAAAATAGAAAAATTTGATCAGGTTCATCACTTTTATAACGGCCCTATTGGTGTTGCAACTTTACTATCTACAGATGGCTGGCAAACATTAGATGGTGGTAGCCCAAAAGCTTATTTAGAGCTTACAGCAAATGGCATATTTGCTGATTGTGCCCCGATAAGTATGACCTCTATAAAACTAGATGATGCTCCAGATTTAACCGTGAAATCTTTGGCTTATATAGCGCAAAAGGAAGGCGCAAAGAACATCGATATTTCAACAGAAGAAGTAATAATGACTTACAATGATGGTAGTTATGATTACCCGTTTTGAAAGCCTAAAAAGTGTTTAGCGCACCGGAGGGTTCGTTGAACACACTGTTAAATGTCTCCGTATGATAGTGCCAATGTATAAGCTGATGTTTTTGTCTATTGCCTTGTTTTTGCATGGGTGTGCCATGACAGGTTTGACGAGAAGTGAATCGGTAACTACGTCCCTGACACAGAACACAAGTATTCTAGAAAGCATGAACTTGTCGGTTGAGGTTGGTTGTAACGGCAATAGTGCCAAAACATATAGTTTTATGGTATCGCCATTGATACCACTGCCACCAATCATCCCATCTTTTTTAAGTGGGCCCACGAATTTATTTGTAACGTTCCCTCCGAATATTGAACAAGCTCGGGCGTATTTGAGCAACTCAAATGGAGAAAGCCAACAAATAGATTTTATAGAAAGAAGAAAGGAGTGGAATGGTGATGGTTCGGTATTGTTTTATAGAGTTAAAGAAAGTTGCGGTTCGTTAGATGGTTCGATACTTCGAGTTGAGTTTATAGATAGTGAAACTGGTGAAGAGCATGATCATCATTTAAGACTTAAGTATGATGCTAGTGATCTTAAGTTTGAATGGGGCTATCTTAGCGCATAGCACATTTAACCAGTGCATGTTGCATTAGCTACTGCGTGGCTTGGACAGCTTTTCTAGGGGTTCTACCCTCCAAAACTGCCGCTAATACAGGCATTAATACGCACTAAGAATGAAAAGCGGACATTGGTTTTTCATTCTCAAGTAGACAAAAACGGACGTTAAGCGCACTCTTGATAAAATAAATCTGGCGACTTTCTTTTCAAAATAAAGATCTGATCTTCGCGCGATTCTTACGTCTATTCTTGACCCATAATGGTGTAAGAAAAACACCAGCTAGCACAGACATAACAACCATTGGCTTTGTGAATTTTGCCATTTTTTCATGATAGGCAATGATGTGCTCGTGTGAATAAATTACTCTATCGTTCTGCTCAAGTTCCCACGCTATGTTTTCGTGAGAGCGCACAATTATGCGCTCCCCCTCCACGATTGCGTTTTTTCCCGAAAAAACAGTAAATTTCAAAAAATCCGTATCTGTAGAGACATAAATGTATTTTGAACCACCACTCCTCCAAGACCCTGATAATTGCCAGTGGTACTCTGTGACAACTCCTTTCACAACCTTGAGTTCGTCGTAGCTAGGGTATGGTTGAAACACAAATAACCCAGGAATACCCAGTAAAAGACATAAGGGTCCGAACCCTAACCATTCTT
>NZ_LWFI01000863.1:0-845 GCF_001635735.1 Oleiphilus sp. HI0067 | reverse complement strand
CCCAACGAAAATAAAAACGATTCCGCCAAAGCAATCTATATAGCGGATTCGTCTCAATAAGCGATTTCTGAAGGTACTTAATGATGCTATAAAAGTTACTAAGATATACCATAGAGCATCTACAAACGCGGCAGTGGAAACCATGACAAGCGAATCAATCGGACTGTTATTTGCGTCAACGAATTGAGAGAACAAGGCGACAAAAAACACTGCTAGTTTTGGATTTAAAAATGCAATGAAAAAACCGTCTCGAACAGCTTGTCTGCCTTTCGGGCTTTCTACACCATTAATACTTAACTCGACCCCACTTAGCCCAGAAGCGAAACTACGTAACCCCATGTAGATTAGATACAACGCCCCCAACAGTATCAGTGTATTGTGCAGAAAAGGGAACGTTTTGCTAATGCTCGCAATTCCCAAAATTGTTGCGCACGCCCAAAGAGCAACCCCGCTAGCATGGGCTACCGAAACTTTAACACCTAAACGAAATCCGCCAGCTATCGCGTTTTGAAGGACACAAATTAAAGAAGGGCCTGGCGACATGGCTCCGAGAGCACAGGTTGCCAATAGTAAAAGCCATTGTTCAAAGGGCATTATTTCTAACCGTGTGAAAGGACGTCAAGGGCACTGTTGACCAAAATATACTAGTATATTCATAACGACTGCTAAGCTAAAGTGGTTACTTTGCCATTAACACGATGTGCGATTGTCTCTTTGGTATTGTTACTGGGGGAAGGGTATTCAAATATACCTTACGTTTGTTGAGAGACGCTCGACTTCAGGTTAGCTTTTAATAGATATACGGTAAACAAACCTAATTGCATGAGTATTTGACGATGTGGTCA
>NZ_LWFI01000862.1:0-536 GCF_001635735.1 Oleiphilus sp. HI0067 | reverse complement strand
AAAGTAAGACCAGTGTTTTGCTCACCTGGCTTGATGCGGTAGTCGATCTTACCGAACTGACCAGAACCACCAGACTGCTTCTTGTGCGTATAGCTGTCTTCGATTGCTTGCGTGATAGTCTCACGGTATGCAACCTGTGGCTGACCTACTTCTAGCTCAACACCGAAAGTACGCTTCAAGATATCTACTTTGATATCTAGGTGAAGCTCACCCATACCTTTAAGGATGGTTTCGCCTGAATCTTCGTCAGTTTCAACGATGAACGTTGGATCTTCTGCAACCATCTTACCGATAGCAACACCCATTTTCTCAGTTGAACCTTTGTCTTTTGGCTTAACTGCGATCGAGATAACTGGATCAGGGAATACCATCGCTTCAAGTGTACATTCATGCTTAGTATCACAAAGCGTGTGACCTGTTTGTACGTTCTTCATACCAACAACAGCGATGATGTCACCCGCTTGTGCTGAATCAAGTTCAATACGCTCATCCGCTTCCATTTCACACATACGACCAATACGCTCAGTCTTACCTGT
>NZ_LWFI01000861.1:0-5180 GCF_001635735.1 Oleiphilus sp. HI0067 | reverse complement strand
TGTTCCGTAAGCTTCTTGATGAGGGTCGTGCGGGCGAGAACGTTGGTGTTCTTCTACGTGGTACTAAGCGTGACGACGTTGAGCGTGGTCAGGTTCTATGTGTTCCTGGTTCTGTTAAGCCGCACACTAAGTTCGAAGCTGAAGTATACGTACTAAGCAAAGATGAAGGTGGTCGTCACACGCCATTCTTCAAAGGCTACCGTCCACAGTTCTACTTCCGTACTACGGACGTAACGGGTGCATGTGAGCTTCCAGAAGGCGTTGAAATGGTAATGCCTGGCGATAACGTACAGCTTTCTGCAGAATTGATCGCGCCAATCGCGATGGAAGAAGGTTTGCGTTTCGCAATTCGTGAAGGCGGTCGTACAGTAGGTGCGGGCGTTGTAGCGAAAATCATCGAATAAGATATTTCGGTACTGAAAAGGCCGCCTTTTGGGCGGCCTTTTTTGTTGTTATATCAGTTTGCAAAGGGGTTAATAGTGCGTGTTGACACGTTTGTGTGCAATGTGTACAATGCCGCTCCTTTTTTGTACAGGTGCTGCGAAAACATACTGTTTAAGCGGCGATAATCGGAGTTTTGTTAAGTATGCAAAGCCAAAAAATCAGAATCAGACTGAAAGCTTTTGACTACCGTCTGATTGATCAGTCTACGCAAGAAATCGTAGACACGGCAAAGCGAACTGGTGCGCAAGTGCGTGGTCCAATTCCTCTGCCGACCAAGAAGGAAAGGTTTACAGTATTGATTTCTCCGCACGTAAATAAAGATGCGCGCGATCAATATGAAATCCGTACGCATAAGCGCATGATGGATATTGTAGAGCCTACAGAAAAAACTGTAGACGCACTAATGAAGCTTGATCTTGCAGCTGGTGTTGATGTTCAAATCAGCCTAGGTTAAGTCCAAACGAAAGTTTGGTGTCGAGTCAACTGGCTCGGCGAAGTGTAACTACCTTGTTTAAGGGCCATAGAGGGTGAAAGCCCCGTACACTTAGAGGTGAAAAATGGCAATTGGTTTAGTCGGCCGAAAGGCTGGTATGACTCGTATCTTCACAGATGAGGGTCAATCTATTCCGGTAACCGTCATAGAAGTTGATGGTAACCGTATCACACAGGTGAGAACCGACGATGTAGATGGCTATCGTGCCGTCCAAATCACTACTGGTGAGCGTCGCGCATCTCGCGTTTCTAAATCTGCAGCTGGGCATTTCGCGAAAGCGGGTGTTGAAGCGGGTCGTGGATTATGGGAATTCCGTTTGGAAGCAGAAGAGGGTGCTGAGCTTAAAGCTGGCGATACTCTTGATGTTGCGCTATTTGAAGCTGGTCAAGTCGTTGATGTGACTGGTCAATCAAAAGGTAAAGGCTTCCAAGGTGGTGTTAAGCGTTGGAACTTCCACATGCAAGATGCTACTCACGGTAACTCTATTTCTCACAGAGCTCCTGGTTCAATTGGTCAGTGTCAGACTCCTGGTCGCGTTTTCAAAGGTAAGAAAATGGCGGGCCACATGGGTGCTGAGCAAGTGACTGTTCAAGGTCTTGAGCTAGTTCGTGTAGATGCAGAGCGCAATTTGCTTTTGGTTAAGGGTGCTGTTCCTGGAGCAACAGGCGCAGATATCATCGTTAAGCCAACAGTTAAATCGTAAGAGGTGTAGTGATGGAATTAGTAATTTCAGGTTCTAAGAGCAGCGTTGCTGTCTCTGATGCTACCTTCTCTCGCGAGTACAATGAAGCATTGGTGCACCAGGTTGTTACAGCTTATCTAGCTGGCGGCCGTCAAGGTACAGTGGCTCAAAAGACTCGTTCTGAAGTGAGTGGTGGTGGCAAAAAGCCATGGCGTCAAAAAGGTTCTGGTCGCGCACGTGCTGGTACTATCCGTAGCCCAATTTGGACTGGCGGTGGTGTTACATTTGCAGCGAAGCCTCGCAGCTATGAGCAAAAAGTTAACCGTAAAATGTATCGTGCAGCAATGCAGGTGATTTTGTCTGAGTTGGTTCGTCAGGAGCGTTTAGTCGTTGTTGAAGAAATGACTGCGGCAACTCCAAAAACTAAAGATTTCGTTGCTCAGCTAGAAGCGCAAGGTCTTAGTGAAGGTGCATTGATCGTTGCTGAAGAAGTTGAACAAAATCTCTACTTGGCTTCACGTAATCTGCGTAACGTAGAAGTAAGCGATGTAGCAAGTGTTGATCCAGTTAGCTTGGTTGGCCACGATAAAGTAGTTGTTACTGTAGCTGCTTTGAAAAAGATTGAGGAGATGTTGGGATGAACCAAGAACGTATCTATAAAGTGCTTCTAGGCCCTCACGTTTCTGAAAAAACGTCAATGGCTACAGAAAACGATCAAGTTTGTTTCAAGGTTGCTCCAGATGCGAGCAAGCCAGAAATCAAGAAAGCAGTTGAAGCGTTGTTTAACGTAGATGTTAAGTCAGTTCAAACTGTAAATATCAAGGGCAAGACCAAGCTTACGCGTAACGGTCTTGGTAAGCGTAAAGATATTCGTAAAGCGTATGTTCGTTTGGCTGAAGGTCAAGACATCGACTTTATGGATGTTGAATAAGGTAGGAGATAGTTATGCCAGTCGTTAAAGCCAAACCGACTTCTGCCGGTCGCCGTCACGTAGTTAAGGTTGTAAACCCTGACCTACATAAAGGCCGTCCTTACGCGCCATTGGTAGAGAAAAAGTCTAAGAGCGGCGGTCGTAACAATAACGGTCGCATTACAACTCGTCATAAGGGTGGTGGTCACAAGCAGCACTACCGTTTGATCGACTTCAAGCGTGGGAAAGATGGTATTCCTGCGACTGTAGAGCGTTTGGAATATGATCCAAATCGTTCTGCGCACATTGCATTGCTTAAGTATGCTGATGGTGAGCGTCGTTACATTATCGCTCCTAAAGGTCTTAAGGCAGGTGATGAAGTTCGCTCTGGTGAAGATGCGCCAATCAAGGTTGGTAGCACATTGCCAATGCGAAATATCCCAGTAGGTAGTGTTATTCACTGCATCGAGATGAAGCCTGGTAAAGGCGCTCAGATCGCACGTAGTGCTGGTACTTCTGCACAACTAGTAGCGCGAGAAGGTGCATATGCAACTCTTCGTTTGCGTTCTGGTGAGATGCGTAAAGTGCTTGCTGAATGTCGTGCGACTTTGGGTGAGGTTTCTAATAGCGAGCATAGCCTACGTCAATTAGGTAAAGCGGGTGCATCACGTTGGCGCGGTATTCGACCAACAGTGCGTGGTGTTGTTATGAACCCAGTTGACCACCCACATGGTGGTGGTGAAGGGCGAACCTCTGGTGGTCGTCACCCTGTTACTCCTTGGGGTGTGCCTACTAAAGGTCATAAGACTCGCAAGAACAAACGCACTGACAAGATGATTGTACGTCGTCGGTCGGCTAAGTAATTAAGAAGAGGATTACGCTGTGCCACGTTCTTTGAAAAAAGGTCCATTTATTGACCTTCATTTATTAAAGAAAGTAGAAACGGCTCTGGAGAAGGGCGACAAGAAGCCAATTAAAACTTGGTCTCGTCGTTCAACAGTTTTTCCAGAGATGGTAGGTCTTACAATTGCAGTACATAACGGTCGTCAACACGTTCCGGTTTTTGTTACTGAAGATATGGTAGGCCATAAACTAGGTGAATTCGCTGCTACACGTACTTATCGCGGCCATGCTGCTGATAAGAAAGCTAAGCGTTAATTCTGAGAGGATTTAGAGATGGAAGTAGCTGCAAAGCATAGAGGTGCTCGAATTTCTGCTCAGAAAGCGCGTTTGGTAGCAGATCAGATTCGAGGCAAAGGTGTAGAAGAAGCGCTAGAGACATTGTCTTTTAGCACTAAGAAAGCTGCACAATTGATGAAGAAGGTGTTGGAATCAGCAATCGCAAACGCTGAGCACAATGACGGTCTTGATGTTGACGATCTTACAGTATCAACAGTTTTTGTTGATGAAGGTCCAACTATGAAGCGTATCCGTCCTCGTGCGAAGGGTCGTGCTGATCGTATTTTTAAGCGCACCTGTCATATCACGGTCAAAGTGGCCGATAACTAGGAGATACACAGATGGGTCAGAAAGTACATCCTAATGGTATCAGACTGGGTATTGTGAAAGACCACAACTCCGTTTGGTATGCAGAAAAAGGTGAATACGCAAACAACCTTCTCAATGATATCGAAGTTCGTGATTTCTTGATGAAGCGTTTAGAAAAAGCGTCTGTAAGCAAGATCACTATCGAGCGTCCAGCACAAAATGCACGTATTACAATTCACACGGCTCGCCCTGGTATTGTAATCGGTAAGAAAGGTGAAGACGTTGAGAAGCTTCGTAAAGAAGTTGGCAAAATGATGGGCGTTCCTGTCCACATTAACATCGAAGAAATTCGTAAGCCTGATCTTGATGCAAAATTGGTTGCAGCTAGCGTTGCTAGCCAACTTGAGCGTCGTGTTATGTTCCGTCGTGCTATGAAGCGTGCGGTTCAGAATGCAATGCGTCAAGGCGCTAAAGGAATCAAGATTCAGCTAGGTGGTCGTCTTGGCGGTGCTGAGATCGCTCGTTCTGAGTGGTACCGTGAAGGTCGCGTACCTCTACATACACTTCGTGCAGATGTTGATTATGCAACGCATGAAGCTAGCACAACTTACGGCATCATCGGTGTCAAAGTATGGATCTTCAAGGGTGAGATTCTTGGCGGTATCGAGCAGGTACGCGAAGCTAAGAAGAACTCACGCAAGAAGTCTGCTAAGTAAGGGGCCGAGAGATGTTACAGCCAAAACGTACCAAATTTAGAAAAGTACAGAAAGGTCGTAATCGTGGCCTAGCTCAACGTGGCGCTAAAATTAGCTTCGGTGAGTATGGTCTGAAAGCGACAGGTCGTGGTCGTATTACTGCGCGCCAAATTGAGGCAGCACGTCGTACTATCACACGTAAAGTTAAGCGTGGTGGTAAAATCTGGATTCGTATTTTCCCAGACAAGCCGATTACGCAAAAGCCTTTAGAAGTTCGTCAAGGTAAAGGTAAGGGTAACGTTGAGTACTGGGTAGCCCAGGTTCAGCCAGGCCGTGTTTTGTATGAGATTGAAGGTGTGCCAGAAGAATTGGCGCGTGAAGCTTTCGCTCTAGCAGCTGCTAAGTTGCCTGTTCCTACGACCTTTGTTGAAAGGACGGTGATGTAATGAAAGCAAACGAATTACGCGA
>NZ_LWFI01000860.1:0-575 GCF_001635735.1 Oleiphilus sp. HI0067 | reverse complement strand
GGAAGGCAATAAACAAAAAGCGTTAAACGCTGCGTTATCTCAAATTGAAAAGCAATTTGGTAAAGGTGCAGTGATGAAAATGGGTGATCAACCACGTGAGTTGATCCCGTCAGTCTCTACTGGGTCACTCGGTTTAGATATCGCTTTGGGTATAGGTGGCTTGCCTTACGGTCGTATCGTTGAAATTTATGGCCCTGAGAGCTCTGGCAAAACAACGCTGACGCTTCAAGTTGTTGCTGAAGCCCAAAAGCAAGGAAAGACTTGTGCATTTGTTGATGCTGAACACGCACTAGACCCCATCTATGCCGAAAAGCTAGGTGTTAATGTGGATGAACTATTGGTGTCACAGCCAGATACTGGTGAGCAAGCTTTAGAGATCGCAGACATGCTAGTTCGATCTGGAGCGGTCGATGTCATTATCGTTGACTCCGTTGCAGCACTTACGCCGCGTGCTGAAATCGAAGGTGACATGGGTGATTCCCACGTTGGCTTACAAGCGCGTTTGATGTCTCAAGCACTGCGCAAGATTACAGGTAATATCAAGAATGCAAATTGTCTATGTATCTTCATTAACC
>NZ_LWFI01000859.1:0-1314 GCF_001635735.1 Oleiphilus sp. HI0067 | reverse complement strand
TGAGCATTTAGACTCAGGGTCGGTTCAGACGCCCGAACAAAGGCTGGTCAAGGTCAATAGTGCCATTAACCGTCATCTTGCTGGACTTAAGCGCAAAGATGAATCGCTCGCTACTTTACTTGGCTTGTTAAATCATAAGATAGATTTGATTGCGGCCGACGTTGATACAGGCAAACCTAAGGTTGATGATAAGCATGCACACACTTATATGATGTGTGAGGCGAATGTCAGTGCTTGTGGTTTGGCATTTCCATATCATACTGATTTCAGCAAAGCGCAAATGTTGAGTTTGCATATCAAACTCTTTCCTTCTGAAGAAGTTGTACAAGCTTTGGCGATGGTGGTTGGTTGTGAACGTCGCGATGCGTTTTCCGCGGAATTGTCGGACTATGAAAAGCAGCAACTCAAGGATCGACCATATTGGGTGCGTGTAAATTTTGAAGAGATTTCGGAGGTTGAGCAAGAGCTGCTTGCGCAACATGTAATTCAAAAGCAGGCCAGCAAGTTGTCGACCCGTGTGAAGTTAAAAGAAGAATAGTTTTTTAAATTGTGGCTTTGAGTTAGCCAAATTAAAGGCTTATCATCCTTGCTTTTGCAATACTGAGAGAATTCCCTTCATGGTCCTGTTTTGGCCTATTCAACAACAGCTTGATTGCATTAGTTCAAGCGGACGTATCCTCGGAAAAATCGGATTCGACATTCAAAAAGACGATTATATTTTTGTACCAGAGGATGTGTCACTTTCCTTAACTGGCGAAGAGCAAGCTAAGATCGATGAACGTTTAGCGGGTCTTAGATCAGGTTTATACCTCATTCCCATGCAAGATGACGATTAACTTGGTTTCTCATAATCGCTTTTAGTTTGAATTCTCCTATGTCACTAGATTTGTTGTGCCGTTATCACAACGATGCGGTCTATGCTTGCTTTCTCCCATCCTTTGATCAATCGATACCAACATTCGACATTGGTTCGCAACATTTCATATGCTTTATTGGTGGCGATTTTCGTCCAATTTCGGATGGAAAATTGGCGCGTTTAGCGTCAGATCTCTTAGCGCAAGGTGCATGTTATTTTGTGTGTTGGGGGAGTGATAGTGAACGCTTCCATGATTTGATCGAAGATATGCTACTTGGCGATGTTGCAAGATCGGCCGAAGAGGCCATTGTTATGAACTCTTGGCATGTATATTCTGATTTAAGTGAGGCCTTGTTGTTCTTTTTATGCCATGCAAGTCCATCTTCAAGTTATACGGAGCAGTCGATTTCCCGCGTAGCGATTACACTCGCTCAAGAAGATAATTCTAAAATCATACA
>NZ_LWFI01000858.1:0-1455 GCF_001635735.1 Oleiphilus sp. HI0067 | reverse complement strand
AAAAGATAACCCCTGTGTTATCTTGATCAGAGCTGAATCTTCCGGACATAATCTTCATTTTTTTTCTGGCTCCCGGCCTTTCGCAGTTCTTACTATTTTTGTGTCAATGACACGCTTGTAAATCTGGCGTCTGATACCAATCGCTTAGCATCAAACACCAACCAATCTTTACCATCTCTATTGAATGCAACATCCACAAAGGCAACGATATTTTTCGACAATGGTTCTGAAGTGGTATTTTTCAATCCTTCTTGTTCGAAGTGTTGCATGCCCTGAACGTGGTCGACCAATAAACCACTGAGCATGTCGTTATGTTCCACAACAAGAATTCTTTTATCTCGAGATCTAATCCGTTCGCTTGGTACGCCAAAAAAACGAGACAAATCAATGATAGGAATGAGGCGGCCTCGAATATTGGAAACACCCAACACCCAAGCTTTTACTCCAGGAATAACGGTATATTTTGGAACATGTAATAGCTCGGACACGGACCCCATGCCGGCTATGAATTGATAACCCGCTAGCGAAAATCCGATACCACTAAAATATTCACGAACTTCTTCTTGGGCAGGCAAGCCTACAGAAAACTGCGCACTTTTCTTCGCTATATCTCGTAAAGCATCAAACGAGTGCGCGACTTCACTACTCATACTATTTAATCAAGTAACTCGTTAATGGTAGCGATGAGGTCATTTTCGCTAACTGGCTTAACTAAGTATCCTTTCGCACCTTGGCGCGTACCCCAAACTCGATCAGTCTCTTGATCTTTGGTAGTAACAATCACTACTGGAATGTCAGCGGTCTCAGGTGTTCTCGTTAATTGACGAGTTGCTTGGAAACCGTTTAACCCAGGCATTACAACATCCATCAAAATAAGATCAGGACGTTCCTGACGTGCAACGGCTACGCCATCTGCGCCATTATCAGCTGTAATTACTTCGTGTTTATGCTGGTCGAGAATTGTTGAAATCTTGCGAATTTCTGTTGGTGAATCATCGACGATAAGTATACGAGCCATAGCTCTCCCTCATTTAATTCATCTTGCGATGAGAGAATTGTTAATCCTTTACTTAGCCATTTTGAGGTGCATGATTACGAATCGTACTCAGCAACTCATCCTTACTAAACGGCTTAGTTAAATATTGATCTGAACCCACAATACGGCCTTTAGCCTTATCAAACAGACCATCTTTACTCGATAGCATAATGACCGGGGTTGATTTAAAAGCACTGTTATTTTTGATCAAAGCGCAAGTTTGATAACCATCAAGACGTGGCATCATAATATCGACAAAAATAATGTCTGGATTTGAATCTGCAATCTTTGCCAAGGCATCAAATCCATCGGTTGCCGTAATGACCATGCAACCTACCTTCTTTAATAAGGTTTCAGCTGTACGTCGAATGGTCTTACTGTCGTCGATGACCATTATTTTTAAATTTTCGAAATTATCT
>NZ_LWFI01000857.1:0-1656 GCF_001635735.1 Oleiphilus sp. HI0067 | reverse complement strand
TTTAACGCATGGCAAATTACTCAGAAAGGCATTACAAACTAAGAGTAATTTTTCGGCCACTTCATTAGACCAATTGCCGCATCACTTCGTTGCTTTGTATTTATTTGGACATCAGTTCTTAGTGCCAGTACCTGATGTTGATCATACAGATTATTTCCTTATGTTTGGTGCAAATCCTGTTGCGTCAAACGGCAGTATGATGACCGTTCCTGACATAAAAAAACGTTTGAAGTCGATTCAAGAGCGACAGGGTAAGGTCGTCGTATTCGACCCGAGACGCAGTGAGACCGCCGACGTTGCAGACGAGCATTATTTTGTTCGTCCGAGCAGTGACGTATACGTTTTATTGGCGATGCTGAGATATGTTCTTGAGAACAAAGATACGCCGACAGATTTAGGCGTCGAAGTGCTTGGTACAGAGCAGCTTTACGATATGCTTGCGTCGTTCTCAATAGAAAAAGCGGCTCAACAATCAGGTATTAGTGCTGACGAGCTTAAGCATGTGTTTGATGCGTTTTTGAATGCTGATAAGGCTGTTATCTATGGGCGAATGGGTGTGTCTACTCAGCGCTATGGGACAATATGCCAGTGGGCGATTCATCTAATCAATCTCTATAGCGGAAATCTCGATAAGCAAGGTGGCGCAATGTTTCCCTCATCGGCAGTTGGGTATGTGAAACCTGGCGAACCTGGCCGTGGTCATTACGCGAAATATCATAGTCGAGTATCTGGACTTCCTGAATTTGGAGGGGAGTTGCCGAGCACTGTATTGGCTGAGGAGATTTTGACGGAGGGAGAAGGTCAATACAAAGCCTTGTTTACCATGGCTGGTAATCCTGTGTTATCTGCTCCGAATGGACGCCAACTTGATGAAGCATTTAGCCAATTAGATTTGATGGTCAGTTTGGATTTTTATCTAAATGAAACGACACGCCATGCTGATTATATTCTTCCGCCGACGGGCCCTCTTGAACACGATCATTACGATCTTGCTTTCCTTCGCCTGTCTGTTCGAGATTATGCTCGTTACAGCGGTGCCATCTTTGAGAAAAAAGAAGGCTATATGCATGACTGGGAGATCTTAAGCGGGTTAGCTAAGGCAATATCCATTGCTAAAGAAATTCCTTTTAAGCCACTTATCCCTCCACATTTGTTGATAGATATGGGCTTACAAATGGGACCTTATGGCAAAGCTGCTACTCAAGGGTTAGCCTTGAGTTTAGATAAGCTTAAATCAAATCCTAGCGGGATCGATTTAGGACCGTTGAAATCTGGGTTGAGCTCGCGCATCTGTACTGAAGACAAGTGCATTCATGTCGTTATTGAAAGCTTGTTGCCAGAGATTGAAGCTCTCGCAACGCGAGAGGAAGGTCGAGATGAAAGTTGTGACTCTCAGACAGGGTTCTTGCTCATCGGGCGTCGTCATATCCGAAGTAATAATTCATGGCTACATAATTCCCAGAGACTTGTTAAAGGCCCTCGACGAGATCACGCCTTACTAAATCCTAGCGATACTGATAGCTTGGGGATGGCTGAGGGTGAACGAATAGTGGTTCAGTCTCGAGTAGGTAAAATAGAAATAGACGCGTTTTCATCAGACGAGATCATGCCCGGCGTGATTAGTATTCCTCATGGCTGGGGGCATGATCGTAAGGG
>NZ_LWFI01000856.1:0-1030 GCF_001635735.1 Oleiphilus sp. HI0067 | reverse complement strand
CGCATTCAGAAGCGACAAGTGCGTTTGTTGGTCCCTCTTTAATTTCCAGCAAAGAACAAGATCTCGTCTTTAAAGGGGTCGCGGGTTCACCAGGGGTTGCGATTGGTCAAAGCATGGTGATGTTTCCCCCGGCGGACTTCGATAGCGTTCCTGAAAGAACTTCCGATGATATTGATGCAGATTTGGCGCTTTTTGATGGAGCCATCGAATCTGTGCGTGTCGATATATCCAAAGTAGGTGAGCGTTTAGCGGAGCAGCTTAGGCCTGAAGAACAGGCGCTGTTCGATGTATATATCGGGATGCTCGACGATAAAGCACTTGCGGGCGAAGTTCAGAACAAAATTAAAGCAGGATCATGTGCGCAGACAGCGTTGAAGCACGTGATAAAGGATTACGCGAGTCACTTTGAAATGATGAGTGATGCCTATTTGCGTGAGCGAGCTGTTGATATCAAAGACTTGGGTCGTCGTATTCTGAGTTATCTTCAAGAGCGCGAGACACAAACGCTAAACTTTCCCGAGCGCACTGTGTTGGTGAGTGACGAGTTGACGCCGACAATGCTAGGCGAGGTGCCGCGCGAGAATCTTGTTGGCTTAGTGTCCATTAAAGGTTCGGGTAGTTCGCACGTTGCGATTCTTGCGCGAGCAATGGGCATACCTACCGTTATGGGCCTAGTAGATGTTCCGTTATCCAAGCTTGACCGTTGTGAGATGGTCGTTGATGGTTATAACGGTGACATTTTAATTTCGCCTTCTGCAGAAATGCAGGCGCATTATGCGACGGTATTGAATGAAGACAAAGAGCTTGATGAAGACTTAAAAGAGATCATCGAGTTACCATGCGAGACAACTGACGGACATCGTATTCATTCTTGGGTAAATACTGGCTTAATGGCAGACGTGGTGCGTTCGCTTGATCATGGTGCAGAGGGTGTCGGTCTGTATCGAACCGAAGTGCCTTTCATGATTAACGAGCGTTTCCCAAGTGAATACGAGCAAATGCTGTATTATCGAGAGCAGCTCGAAGCGTT
>NZ_LWFI01000855.1:0-1698 GCF_001635735.1 Oleiphilus sp. HI0067 | reverse complement strand
CACGAACTCTTCTTTACGTGAATGCTCGCTGATTGCACCTAAGGGCATCTCTTCAATAAAACTCAGATGAAGCCCCTCTTTTACAGCGAAATCTACGAGAGGAATGACCTCATCAACGTTCCTACCTTTAAGTATGACTGCATTGAGCTTTATATTGTCGAAACCCGTTTTTTTTGCGGCCTGAATGCCGTCAAGCACTGTTTGCAAATCACCTGTACGAGTAAGTTTTTTAAATTTATCGGGATCTAAGCTATCCAGACTAATGTTCAACCGGCCTAGACCCGCTTCTCTTAATTCAGGAGCCAAACGCGCCAACTGAGAGCCGTTGGTAGTCATGACTAATTCTTGCAAACCATCGATCGACGCGATGTTTTTGCATAATTCCACGACACCACTGCGAACAAGGGGCTCTCCACCTGTTAANCGGATCTTCTGAACGCCAAGCTCAACAAACGCACGCGCAAGAAGGTGCATTTCTTCAAGACTCAAGACTTCACTGCGTGGAACAAATGTCATCTCTTCATCCATGCAGTAAACACAGCGAAAATCACAACGGTCAGTAACTGACAAACGCAAATAGTTAATCTTTCGTCCAAAAGGATCAACTAGCGCTGTATTCGTTTGATTAGTCTGAGTCATAGATTGTCTCTAGTTTCGAACCGTCGTGTGTTTTAATGCCATTACTGGCAGTGCATTTAATTGTCTGCGTAGTAACTGCCGCTCTTACCGCCATGCTTTTCTAACAATCGAACGCCATTAACTTGCATCGCTTTATCAACAGCTTTACACATGTCATAAACAGTCAGCGCAGCAACGCTAACAGCTGTCAACGCTTCCATCTCAACACCTGTCTGCGCATTCAACTTACATGTACTAACAATGCGTAAGCGCGCCGAATCGTTGACGTCTTGCGGCTCAAAATCAATGCTCACAGCACTTAAATTTAAACCATGGCACAAGGGGACAAGTTCAGAACACTTTTTAGCTGCCATAATACCTGCAACTCGGCACACTGCTAACACATCGCCCTTTTCAATCTGATCACTCAATATCAATGATAAGGTTGAAGGCTTCATGTCAACATAAGCCTCTGCAATAGCAATACGTCCAGTTATTGCCTTCCCCGACACATCAACCATATGCGCATTACCTGATTCATTGACATGCGTTAGTTTATTTTCCATTAACGCGTTCCCTCTATAATCGTTTGCCATGTACTGATACCAGCAATGCCCTGTCCGCCAGCACGAATTACCTCACCCAATTGCTCATCTCTCATTCCGCCAAGCGCATACACGGGAATATTGCACCCCTCTAACAAGGCTTCAAAATTAGCTAACCCTAATGGTTCTGCATCTGGGTGTGATTGTGTCCGTTGAACCGGCGACAATAGAGCATAGTTTGCACCAACACTCTCTGCCAATGCTAATTCAGATTTTGAATGGCATGAAACACCAAACAAATATGGAAGGCTATAGCCCTCATGCTTAGCCTGCCGCGCCTGCTCCGCGTTCAAATGCCAAGCATCTCCAGGAAGAGAAGCCATGACTCTTAACGTTCTATTCCACACCAAACGAACATTTGGAAATTGTTGGTATAGCTTGCTAGCCCACGAAATATAAAGCTCATCGTTAAGATGATGTTGTCGCAACTGTATAAGATCAAAACCCTTGGATTCTGCTTGTGATAGATGTGAAG
>NZ_LWFI01000854.1:0-873 GCF_001635735.1 Oleiphilus sp. HI0067 | reverse complement strand
ATGGCGATTAGTGTCATTGTATTTGTCGGCGAAACAATTAAGTGGGCTGACGACTTAGCAGAGCGCTTGAGAAATGTGAATCCAGGTGCGTGGGATGACCCTAATGCTGCGTTTGGTCCGGTGATTACACCGGCAAGCAAACAAAGAATTGAGTCATTGATCGAGTCTGGAATTACGCAAGGAGCGACATGTTTAGTTGATGGGCGAGGCGTCGTTGTTGACGGATATCCAGATGGAAACTGGGTCGGGCCGACGCTCTTTAAAGATGTTTCTACTGATATGGATATATATCAACAAGAAATATTCGGCCCAGTAGTATGTTGTATTAATGTTGATTCTCTGGATGCAGCCTTGGATTTGGTTAACAGCAGTCCTTATGGCAACGGTACGTCTATATTTACTCAGTCTGGGATCAGTGCTCGCCGTTATCAGCACGAGGTTGAAGTTGGTCAAGTGGGTATTAATTTGCCTATACCTGTTCCTTTGCCGTTTTTCTCGTTCACTGGCTGGAAAGGTTCTTTTATGGGTGACTTGCATGCTTATGGAAAACAAGCCGTCAGGTTTTATACCGAAACTAAAACCGTGACCTCAAACTGGAAAGCTACGGAAAATCAGTCATCCGGCCCGAACATGAGTATCTCGTTAAAGTAAGAAGCATTTCATTTTTAATTTGCTGATAAAAACAAGGATAAATTATGGCAACGATTACGTTTGTTGGTCTCGGTAATATGGGCGGCCCAATGGCTTTGAATTTGATCAAGGCCGGTCATTCGGTTTATGCGATTGATTTGATGCCTGAGCTCGTTGAAAGCTTAGTTAGAGAAGGCGCGCATAAAGCGCAGTCTTTGGAGGATGCGGTAAAAGCATCAGACG
>NZ_LWFI01000853.1:0-2158 GCF_001635735.1 Oleiphilus sp. HI0067 | reverse complement strand
CACTGCCCAAATCGCCACCCATATTGCGAAGCTTTTTTGTTCCAAATAGTAAGGCTACGATTGCTAAAATAATCAGTAACTGTGTTGGACTAATCCCCATTTTTCTTACCTACTCGAGTGATTCCAAAGCGACACATCCTATTTTTTAAACATGACATTTTTACTTCAGCGAGATGTATTTTTTTCGACGCGAGTCCGTACTTTGTTGTGGATGAATGCCTGTATTGTTTGCCGCTAAAACGTCATATTTTTTTCAAATAATTGTCACATCACACGGCTAGTTTCTTCGGCGTGAGTTTTTCGCAAACAAGATAAATCCATAAAATTTAGGATGTGATAATGAGTAAAGCGACGTTTGATCCGCGCAAGTTTAACAAGAGTTCCAATGCGCCTTTTTCAGAGGTAATGGAAGCGAATTTTAACCGCAGAGCGGTTTTAAAAGGCGGTGTTGGGGGCATGGCTGCATTAGGCATGCTGTCTACATTTGGTTTGAGTGCTTGTAGCAGTAGCGATAGCCCTTCTGTCGGTGCTGATCAGAGTTCAGTGTCTTTGGGGTTTGAGTCTATTCCAGGTTCTCTCACTGATGCAGTGACCGTTGCTGCGGGTTATACCGCATCGGTACTAGCGCCTTGGGGCACGCCGCTTAACAATACTGCAAATGCTTGGCGTGATGACGGCACGAACACTGCTGAAGACCAAGCGAACTCAGTAGGTATGCACCACGATGGCATGCACTTCTTCCCATTAAACGACGAAGAGACAGATGGCTTGTTGTGTATCAACCACGAATATATCGACCAAAATGCACTTCACCCTGCTGGTGCAACACGTGACGCGATTACCGGTATGCGCACAGATGTTGAAGAAGTACGCAAAGAAATCAACGCACACGGTGTTTCTGTTATCCGTATTCGTTTAACTGGTGATACTTGGTCTGTTGTCGACAATGACTCATATAATCGTCGTTTTACGGGTGCGACAGAAATGCGCATCTCGGGGCCTGTTACTCAAGATCCTTCAGTGCTAGTGACGCCATATTCACAAGCGGGGGACCGTGTTCGTGGAACATTGAATAACTGTGGCAATGGCTATACTCCTTGGGGAACCTATCTCACATGTGAAGAAAACTGGCCTGGTTATTTTGTTAATACCGGTACGCGCAGCACAGCGGATGAACGTCTTGGTGTAGACGATGACGATACGCGCTACGGTTGGGATGATGTAAAAGGTGACGGCTCTGAAGTCGCCGATGAGTTCACGCGTTTTGACGCGACGCCATCTGGCTCAGGTCCAACAACGGATTACCGTAACGAGCCAAATGGCCACGGTTATATTGTTGAAATCGACCCATACGACAACACAAGCATGGCGGTTAAACGCACTGCACTAGGTCGCATTCGTCATGAAGGCTGTGTCTTCGGTAAGTTAACCGTTGGACAACCCGTTGTATTTTATACAGGTCATGATGGGCGCTTTGAATATATGTATAAGTTCGTATCCACCGCACTTTGGGATGCAGCAGATGCATCGCCAAGCGATCGTTTAGCCACAGGTGCGAAGTACATGGATGAGGGCACGCTGTATGTTATGCGCTTTAATGACGACAACACTGGTGAGTGGATCCCTCTAGTATTGAGCACGGCGTTATCAGACAACTATATTGCAGATAACAGCCTAACGGCTGGCTCAACCTTGGGCGATATGTTCTCTTCTCTTGGTGAATTGATTCTTAACACTCCAGGAGCGGCGGATGCCGTGGGCGCAACCCCAATGGACCGTCCAGAATGGTGTGCAGTCGATCCAATTACAGGTAGTGTTTATCTCACTCTCACTAACAATACGCGCCGTGATGCGACAACAGGGACAAACCCAGCTAATCCACGTTTAGACAATAAGTATGGCCATATTCTTCGTTGGGATGAGAGTGCAGAACCAACTGCATTTGAATGGGATATCTTTGTATTTGGCGCACCATCTTCGGGCGTTGATGCAGCGAGCTACAATAATTCTGGTCTGACTGAGATGAATCAGTTCGCAAGCCCTGACGGCCTGTTGTTTGATAACCGCGGCATTATGTGGATTCAAACCGATAATGGTGCAGACGAAGTTGAAAACTATACCAACGACCAAATGCTCGCTGTTATTCCATCTAAGTTAC
>NZ_LWFI01000852.1:0-921 GCF_001635735.1 Oleiphilus sp. HI0067 | reverse complement strand
CTAATTGACCTGCATCTTTAGCCGAATCAGAGTAACCAATCATCACCTGCTGATAGCCATCACAGTAATCTGCATACCAAGGCACACTCAACAATCTATCAATGCTTTCTGACGCGCTATTCAAGTCATCCAAGGTTTCGAACAAAGGAACAATACGCATCTTTCGATTCATGCCTTGCTCGCGCAACAATAAGATAACGGCCAATATGTCAGAAGGCTTAGATGCCATAGAGATTACATAGGACCCAAACGCCTCCTCTGACTCACCAGCAATCACTGCACAAGTATCGAAGACCTCTTGAGTCTCTTCGCTCCAAGTCATGCCCTTTGCAATCAGAGGGCGTTTGCCCTGCAACTCTTTCAACAAGAATGCTTGTCTCTCTTCCTCTTTCCAATCGTTATAGGTGCCGATACCCAAAAATTCCGTGATCTCGTTTATCGCATCAGCATGGCGCTCAGAGTCTTGTCTTACGTCTAATTTCAGCAGCTCTAAACCGAAGCATTGAACACGGCGAATCACATCAAGTAAGGCACCGTCTGCCACACGCGCTATTCCTTTTTCATGCAATGATCGATAACAAATCAATAAAGGCTCGAGTAATTCACTTGTCAACAAGAGAAGTTGATCTTGGGAGAAATTTGAAACATCACCACGCGCGACCTCTGCCGCCCAATCACGAGTGTTAGATAAGCGTTTTCTCAACGAAGACAACACAATCCGATAAGGCTCGCTTTGATTGCGACCCGAACCTGAATCTAGCTGCTCTGCTAATTCGACAAGCTCCGCGCTCGCTTCCCACATCGACAAATGCGTCATCAACGAAGCCAAGTCCCTCAAATATAAATCCGCTGCCATCCAACGACTCAGAGCCAATACTTCTTTTGTTACAGTAGAAGTGACATTGGGGTTTCCATCGCGAT
>NZ_LWFI01000851.1:0-5249 GCF_001635735.1 Oleiphilus sp. HI0067 | reverse complement strand
CTATGATTAGCCCTCTCAATTACTGCTTTACAGAAACTTCTATCTTAGAAGTTTTGACCAGAACACTTACCAGTCTTAACGTTGTAGTTACCACATGCTAGTGGAGCTCTCCAGTCAGAGATAACGTCTTTAGAACCAGGCAGGTAGTCAGACCAAGCATCACCTTGAACAAGACCGTTAGTTGAAGAAACAATCTCAAACTGACCGTCGTCTTGGATCTCACCAATTAGAACAGGCTTAGTGATGTGGTGGTTAGGCATCATAGTTGATAGACCGCCACTTAAGTTAGGAACAGATACACCAATGATTGCATCTTGAACTGCAGTTGGGTCAGTAGTACCTGCCTTCTCAACTGCTTCAACCCACATTTTGAAACCAATGTAAGTTGCTTCCATTGGGTCATTTGTCACACGATCTTCGTCGCCGATAAACGCATGCCAGTTTTCGATGAACGTGTCGTTAGCGTCAGACTCAACACTCATGAAGTAGTTCCATGCTGCTAGGTGACCTACTAGTGGAGCCGTATCAAGACCTGCAAGCTCTTCTTCGCCTACAGAGAATGCAACAACTGGGATATCTTCTGCAGAAATACCTTGGTTACCCAATTCTTTGTAGAAAGGAACGTTTGCATCACCGTTGATAGTAGAAACTACAGCAGTTTTCTTACCTTCTGCACCAAACTTTTTGATGTCAGCAACGATGCTCTGCCAGTCTGAGTGACCGAAAGGCGTGTAGTTGATCATGATATCTTCAGCTGCAACGCCAGCATCCTTCAAGTATGCCTCAAGGATTTTGTTAGTAGTACGAGGGTAAACGTAGTCAGTACCCGCAAGAACCCAACGCTCAACACCTTGTTCTGCTAGGTAATCAACTGCAGGGATTGCCTGAGTGTTTGGCGCCGCACCTGTGTAGAATACGTTTTTAGAAGACTCTTCACCCTCGTACTGTACTGGGTAGAACAAGATGCTGTTCAACTCTTCAAATACAGGTAGAACTGATTTACGCGATACGGAAGTCCAGCAACCAAATACAGCTGATACTTTGTCTTTTTCGATCAACTCGCGTGCTTTCTCAGCAAACAATGGCCAGTTAGATGCTGGGTCAACAACTACTGCTTCAAGCTGCTTACCTAGAACACCACCTTTTTTGTTTTGCTCCTCAACCATCATCAACACCGTGTCTTTCAACGTTGTCTCTGAGATTGCCATCGTCCCTGACAAAGAGTGAAGAACACCTACTTTGATCGTGTCAGCGGCCAGTGAAACTGACGCACCCATAGAAAGCGACACTGCTGCTGCAACGCCTGCTAGTTTTGACTTGAAGTTTTTCATCGTTAACTTCCCCTTTCCTTGTTTGTTTTAGGTTTTTTTAGGACTGCTAAATCGCAATATTCCTATCGCTGACTCAGCAAGGGTCACGCCCATTTTAAAAAACATATATAAAACAATAATTTAACAAGCTAACGCAGCTAGCTGTACGCATAAGCAAAAAATATACGCACCATAATGTGGCTGAATTATGGGTGGGAGGCGCTAAGATCGCCCAATTAATGGGCAAACAAAAAGGAATAATAAAGAAAATTAGTATGCAAGCTCTAATTTGTCACAGTACAGTGACAATCACTTGATACAGGATGTTTCAGGTTTGTTATCACTAGCGGAATCGCTAGAGTGGACTTAGCCCTTGAACTTCAAGGGCTTTTTTTACTAAATCGTACAAGTAACTCCTGTCCCTCCAAGCCTGCAATACCCACCCGGATTCTTTGCTAAATACTGCTGATGGTAAGACTCTGCATAATAAAAAGCATTAAGCGGTTTTATTTCGGTCGTGATCGCACTATAGCTAAGCGACAACAATTTTTTCTCATATTCTTTTAGCGTTTTTAAAGCGACGGCCTCATGCTCAGGCTTCATCCAATATATAGCAGAGCGATATTGAGAACCGATGTCATTCCCCTGCCTCATGCCCTGTGTTGGGTCATGCTTTTCCCAGAAAACCTTCAAAATCTCTTGTATGCTAATTTTCGACGCATCAAAAATAACCAAAACGAGCTCAACATGGCCTGTCGCACCATTACAGACCGTTTTGTAGTCCGGATCAGCTTGCTCTCCTCCACCATAGCCAACCGCAGTCGAGACAACACCGTCGAGCTGCCAAAACGCACGTTCAGCCCCCCAAAAGCAACCAAGCCCAAGCGCAATACAGTCTAGATGTTCAGCAAAAGGAGGAGTAAATTGCGTGCCGTCGACGTAGTGTTGCGTTGAGGCGCCTTGCAACAATTGCCAATCAAATTGGATGCTAGCGGAGCCATCGCCGGAATAATTCACACTAGACATAAGTTTTTGAGTCATTATTACCTCCTTTCGAAAACATTCGAACTTTAACGCTCGCAATAATAGACCGCGAATTTGTTGTTTCGTCCAACATCAGAGCATCGGCCAAATACTGAAGTGATCAATTCTGGGTACCTTAAGAAATTATTTGCCACTATATACATGGGGGCATAGCGCGCCATTTTGTCTTTGGCCGTCTTAATAAACGACTCAGTCGTCATATACTCTGTTGAAACGCCCTGATGAAACGGTGGGTTAGTTACGACGCCATTCACTCTTCCTTTTACTTCATCCCAACCATCACTCGCATACACCGACGCCGTTAATCCATTTAGGGATAAAGTCTTCTTGGTCGTCTCTAGGGCAAACCAGTTGATGTCTATACTCTCGACATCTATATCTGGATTCAAAGTTTTAATTGCTACGCTAATTACGCCGCACCCACAACCGAAGTCTAAGGTCCGTCCTTTTAAGCGACGAATATCCTGCTCAAGCAACAAAGCTGTTCCCTCATCTAACCGCCCACTCGCGAAGACACCAGGTAGTGCAGCGAGTTTGAGTTTATTCTCGGGATCGAGCTGAAAATCGAAAACTTCAAAATAATCTTGTATATCGAATGCATTAGTAGCCGATACGCCGGACGCTTCCCACAGCTGACAGTGTTTGGCTGAATCGATTTTTACGCACTCTTTTGAACGAGCCGCGAGTCGCTTTGCGCCGCTCGCAATACCGCTTTTCTTTTCGCCTAACAGATACAGTTTGCCATGATCTGCTAGTACGCTTGCTGCCAGATCTAAATACAACTCCAACTCAGATTTTGACTTTGGCATAAACAAAATAATACCGTCATAACGATCGCTACTTTCAGGGATACCAAAGACAATATTTTCTTTATCAAACTCTTCGAAAGCTTTATAGGTTCTGTAGTTGAACGTCACAACATCGTGTAACGCAAAAACATTATTTGTTGGCTCTGATGGTGGCTCAATAAATAAATAACTACTTTCGTTAGGAAAAAGATCTTCGTTACGCTCGATTACTTGGGCGGTGGCTTGTGTCACGCACACTCCTTAATAGAAACTAATTCTGTTCAGCTACTTCAAATGGCATTAATTCCGTTTCTTGTTTAATTGACGAATAATAAAAACGGAGGTTAGTGTAATGGCGTTCTGTGATAACGGGATTATCCGGAACTTCGTAGCGAGGTACAGCTCTAATTGCATCTAACGCTGAACTATCTAGTAAACGATGTCCACTGGGTTTGTATATATAGGCATTAACGATATAACCACTAGCATCAAGCTCAAGCTTAATAACACCTTCAAAGAGCTTCGTTCCCTGATACGGATTCACCCAGTACTCGTAAACTTGCTCGTTAAGTCTTTTTAGATATCGATTTACAATCTTGAATTCTTTTGATTCTTGCTCTGCAAACGGGTCCTCCACATATGCATTACCTAGATCACGTTCCTCTAAGAGCTCCATGTTTCCGAGATTACCCAAAAACTCCGGCGGGATTTTAAGTTCTTCTGGCGGGATAAAAGCGATGTCTGATTCAGCGCCAAGTTCAGCTTTACCAGAAGAATCGTTTGCAACAGCCTCGTCACCAACTCCAACTTCGTCACTAACTCCCGTAAATGCGTCCACCTCAAGAGCGCCGTTTCCTACCATATCAATTGGTGCAAATAAATCTACTGTACTGACCGCCTCCCTATCACCTTTCGTGCCTATACTGGACTCTTTCTTTTTAACGATTTCTTGCTTTGCTCCAAAATCTAGCTGAGCCTCTTTCGTGACATCTTGGTTATTCGAACTAAATTCATCACCAAGCTTGTGCTCATTGATCAAATGATCAATTAAGTCCTCTTCATTTACTTTATCTTTCTTTACTTCCTCAATTTCTGGTTCAGGAGGTTCTTCTATGGGGGGGCGTTCTTTACGCGCTTCTACTATGCGTGGAGAAACACTAGTCAAGGACAGGTTGATTGCAGTGTACGCGTGTTTTGAGTGGTTTTCTGTTTGAGAAAATGAATAGACTGCAACAAATACAATAGCGTGCAATATAGTACTCAGTAGCACTAATCTAGAAAAAACTTTTTGTTGCTGGTAGTTAGTGCTCATTTAGCGAATTAACTCGACTGCCTATTTAAAGCCCTTGGTATCCTCGTGACTATAGTCTAGCTTTAATCTCTGTAAGCGTACGAAGAGAGCAGCCGTCTCATCACTAGGCATTTCAAACTTTTTAGCAGACTGCAGTGCATTGTACATATAGTCATCAAGCTCTTTATAGCCGCTTCTCTTCTTAAATTTCAATCCGTGAATAAGCCCTTCTTCAGATACAACAAAACTAATCGCGCCATTATAAAATCGTCCATCCCATTCTGGCAGATCCTCGCCATACTCAATTAGATCCTTTATTTGTTCGTACATTGAGTTCACCGTACCGTTAACAATTTGAAATTGCTCTGGGTCCATTTGCTGGGCGACTGCTCTTTGTAAGCTTTTCAGAGCGGATTCGCCGCCCTGTGTCACAACTTGCGTCACTAATTGCCGATCACTTAGCGCCTTCAAAGTCTTGCTGCCTTGTACTAATGCAAAGACGGCCTCATCAGAGAATTCAGTTGGTCCATTCAACCTTTGATGAACCGAGTCGCCTTCCTTGTCAGATAAAGCTTTTGTTCTTTTACTATTATTTTTTAACTGGTCTTTGTTTTTAGCTTGCTCTGCTTTCTTGGCTTGTTCTGCTTTCTTGGCTTGTTCTGCTTTCTTGGCTTGTTCTGCTTTCTTGGCTTGTTCTGCTTTCTTGGCTTGTTCTGCTTTCTTGGCTTGTTCTGCTTTCTTGGCTTGTTCTTCTTTCTTGGCTTTTTCTGCTTTCTTGGCTTGTTCTGCTTTCTTGTCTTGTTCTGCTTTCTTTGC
>NZ_LWFI01000850.1:0-1396 GCF_001635735.1 Oleiphilus sp. HI0067 | reverse complement strand
CGCTTGTAAGCCTTGTAGAAGCCGCTCGTCTCTTTAAAGCCCAGATGCAAACTCAACGAAGACAAGCTCACTCCTCGATCTAGTTGTTTTGCTGCTTCCTCTTTTCTTATTTGATCGAATAAAGTTTTAAAATCGCTGCTCTCTTCTTTTAGCTTCCTGTAGAGCGTTTGTCTGCTCATTCCCAGCGAGGCGCTAATTAATTCCGTACTAACTGGTTCTGAGCTTTTGATTCTTTCTTCTATGCGTTTTTTTACTTTTTCTTGGGTCGAGCTTGTGCCTTGAATATCTGATAGTAGCTCTGAGGCTTTCGATTGAATTATCCCTTTCACTAACGAGTTGCTGCTGACGATTGGGAGCTCAAGTGCTTGCGCTTTGATCGAGATTCTATTTGATGAAGCGTTAAATCGAATTGAGTGACCAAAAATCTGTTTAAATTGATGAGCGTAATCAGGCTCTGGAAAACTGAATTCGGCTTTTTCTATCGTAAGTTCATTACCCGTCAGTGAATATGCCCACGCCATCACGGCGCTCATACTGCGTTCGATCGCGATGGTAGGATATTGTTGTTTACTTCCGATATTAAAGGTCAAACTAACAAGGCTATCTTGCCTGTGCACGGTGATGTTCTCCGAGGCATTCATGAGCACAAGATTGTTTGTAAATACTTCTAATGCCTCGCCTAAATTACTACATTGACTAACCCAACTTGCTAATAATCCCTTGGCGTTTGGATTAATTGTTTGTCCAATGCGTAAACCAAGGCCTCGTCCTTTATCGTGCTTGTCGATCTCTTGCCATAAAGAGATCAGAACCGATTCTGGTAGGCGCGAGTCAGGGCTATTGCTCCATGACCTATCCCATCCCAGCTCACTCAGTGTTTTCGTCGATAAAATGTCTAACTCAAGACATATATCGACTAGGTCTTGCGCTGCTGCGCATGAGACAGTGTTACCAATAGACATAAACGTGTTACCGAAGGACCTAGGTTGCTGTTTGGCTTACTTTTAACATTCACATCTTCAATCATAACCCCACAGGACTGAATTGTGATGCGAATTTTTAGCGCTTGCGTTCTCGTACTTAGCGCACTTCTCAGTGCGTGCAGTCAATCCATCGACCCACAAGTATTAGAGCAAAAATATACCAACTCATCTTCTTCATTTATGGAGCTCGATGGAAACCGTATTCATTATCGGGATGAAGGAGAGGGCGATGTAATCGTTTTGATTCATGGTACGGCATCTTCACTGCATACTTGGGATGCATGGACTGAATCATTGAAACAGCATTACCGCATTATCCGTATGGATTTACCTGGTTTCGGCTTGACCGGTCCTGACCACAAAGACCGCTACGAAGTGTCAGACGATGTGACCTTTTTAAAGCAATTTCTTGG
>NZ_LWFI01000849.1:0-2131 GCF_001635735.1 Oleiphilus sp. HI0067 | reverse complement strand
ATTTTGTTTATTTTGCCGCTTTACGCATTTCAGCAATAAATTGGTCAAATAATGGCGCTACATCATGCGGCCCTGGGCTTGCTTCTGGGTGACCCTGAAAACTATAAGCCGGAGTATCTGTGCGCTTGATACCCTGCAAACTTCCATCAAACAAAGATTTATGTGTTGCTTCGATGTTACTAGGCAACGACTCTTCGTCCACCGCAAAACCATGGTTCTGACTCGTAATCATCACTTCGCCCGTCGCCAAATCTTGAACAGGGTGGTTCGCACCGTGATGACCAAACTTCATCTTGACCGTTTTTGCGCCGCTCGCTAGTGCTAACAACTGATGACCAAGACAAATACCAAACACTGGCTTTTTAGTCTCTAGAATTTCTTGAATCGCAGAAATTGCATAGCCACATGGCTCTGGGTCACCAGGACCATTAGAGAGGAACACCCCATCAGGGTTCAAAGCAAGCACTTCACTTGCAGGAGTTTGTGCTGGAACCACAGTCAATTTACAACCGCGTTCAGCAAGCATACGCAGAATATTGCGCTTCACACCAAAGTCGTAAGCAACTACGTGGAACTCAGAATCTTTTGCTTGCGCATAACCAGAGCTCAAGTCCCATTCTGCTTCAGTCCATTCATAGACTTCTTGATGCGTCACTTCTTTTGCCAAATCCATTCCCTTAAGACCAGGGAATGCTTTTGCTTTTTCTAATGCCAGTTCTTCTGAAATATTATCACCAGCGAGGATACAACCATTCTGGGCGCCCTTCTCGCGCAAAATACGCGTCAAACGACGTGTATCGATATCCGCGATCGCAACAATATTATTTTCAGAGAGATAAACATCTAATGGCTTCTCATTACGCCATGAGCTAGCAAGCAAAGGAAGATTACGAATTACTAGACCAGCTGACCAAATTTGGTCGCTTTCTACATCTTCCTCATTAACACCAGTATTACCGATGTGAGGATAGGTCAAAGTAACAATTTGTTTTGCATATGATGGGTCAGTAAGAATTTCCTGATACCCCGTCATCGCGGTGTTAAAAACAACTTCTCCAGTAGTTTCTCCATCTGCACCGATAGAGATACCCTTGAATATGGAGCCATCTTCAAGAGCTAAAATAGCGGGTTTAGTCAACACCAGTTCCTCGCGCTTGTCCAAGCAGTGTATTTTTCGTATCGAAAGAAACCGTCTTTGGCGGGCTTGAGATGCATTTAGCGAATGCTAGTTGCAAAAAAGCGAGATGAACATTTGCTCATCTCGCTTTTTATAATTCTTTCGCGTTTTTATGTACAACGCCTTATCTCAAGCGGCGGCATTGTACATATTTCACATTTTGTTGTCTATGCGATCAAAGCATTTACTGCACAAAAATTACGCGTCTCATTACTTAAGATTTAAAACATCGCGCATTTCATACAGACCGGGCTCCTGAGAATGCAACCAAGCAGCAGCACGCACCGCACCATTTGCGAACGCCATTCGACTCGATGCCTTGTGTGTAATTTCAACACGCTCTCCATCGCCCAAAAACATCACAGTATGATCACCGACAACATCACCACCGCGAACCGTTGCAAAACCAATCGTTTCTTTATTTCGTGCGCCTGTTTGGCCTTCACGTCCGTAAACAGCTACCTCACGTAGATTGCGGTCTAACCCTTCAGCTACTGATTCACCCATCGCCAAAGCCGTACCAGATGGTGCATCCACTTTATGCTTATGATGCGCTTCGTAAATTTCGACATCATAATCATCGCCTAAAATCTCTGCGGCTTTTTTCAAGAGATTAAGACACATATTCACACCCGTGCTGAAATTCGCAGCTTTACACATCGCGGCGTTCGCCTGATACGACAAAAGCAATTCTTCTTCTTCAGGAGTAAAGCCCGTTGTACCAATCACGATACCCTTGCCGTTCTCAGCACATAGTTTGGCATTTTCTAGCGTGGCATCAGGAGCAGTAAAATCGATCAACACATCAAAATCATCAATCACTTCACTCAAGTGACCCACAACACTAACGCCATTTTTACCAATCCCAGACAACTCACCTGCATCGGCACCAATCACACTACTGTCTGGCAAAACAATCGCTGCGCTTAATTCTGCTTCTGCTGATTGATGAAC
>NZ_LWFI01000848.1:0-1416 GCF_001635735.1 Oleiphilus sp. HI0067 | reverse complement strand
GCCGATTAGTGATTCGCTTGGTGTAGATGTTAATGGAACCCTACGTGCCTTGCGCTGGACAGCCGAAGCCATCGATAAAGTATACGACGAGCTAGCCACCACTTCTCACGATCAGCTTGGAATGGTGACGCGTAATCCTGTGGGTGTTGTGGCGGCGATTGTTCCGTGGAACTTTCCTATGTTGATGGCAATGTGGAAATTAGCGCCAGCGCTTGCGATGGGAAACTCGGTTGTACTGAAACCTTCAGAAAAATCGCCACTGACAGCGATCAAACTGGCAAGCTTGGCGCAACAAGCAGGTATTCCTGATGGTGTATTAAATATTTTACCAGGATTTGGCCATTCTGTTGGTGCGGCATTAGCCAAGCATGATGATGTGAATACGCTCGTATTTACGGGTTCAACAGGTGTTGCGAAGCGTCTGATGATTATGGCGGGCGAGACCAATATGAAGCGTGTTTGGGCGGAAGCTGGTGGCAAGTCAGCAAACATTGTTTTTGCCGATGCGCCAGATCTAGATGAAGCTGTTGAAGCTGCTGCTTCAGCGATTTGCTTTAACCAAGGCGAGGTTTGTACTGCTGGTTCCCGTTTACTTGTTCAAGATAATATTGCTGATGAGTTCATCGAAAAATTACAGACAGCCTTCCAAGCGTGGAAACCAGGAAACCCATTAAATCCAGCAACAACCATTGGTGCAATGGTTGATGATATTCAGATGAAGCAAGTTCTTGGCTATGTTGAAAAAGGTAGTGCTGAAGGGGCAACCTTGCGTTGCGGTGGCGAGCAGTTGGACATCGAACCGAATGGATATTACGTGCAGCCAGCTATTTTTGAGAACGTAACGAACGATATGGCGATCGCGCGTGAAGAAATTTTTGGCCCAGTACTATCTGTCATTCGTTTTAAAGACGAAGAAGAAGCGTTGGCGATTGCTAATGATTCTATCTACGGATTAGCTGCAGGTTTATGGACTTCTGATTTGAGCCGTGCGCATCGGGTCGCGCGTAAGCTAGAGGCTGGTTCGGTTTGGGTGAATCAATACGATGGTGGTGATATGACGGCACCATTTGGTGGATTTAAGCAGAGTGGTAATGGACGAGATAAGTCCTTGCATGCGCTTGATAAGTACACTGAATTAAAAGCAACTTGGATGAAGATCTAGGTGGCAAAAGAGCTTGGTCAGCGGCCAAGCTCTCTTATTGGTATTAGCTGAGCCAATCCTTCAATCGGTGATATAGCATACCGATCGCTAATAAGGGTGATCGGAAGCGTCTTCCTCCTGGGAATTGAATATGACTGATCTTCTCAAACCATGCGATACGGTTTGATTCCCCACTAATTGCTTCTGCAATCACTTTGCCGGCCATGTGTGTCACGTTGACGCCATGACCTGAATACGCTTGCGCAAAGTATACG
>NZ_LWFI01000847.1:0-649 GCF_001635735.1 Oleiphilus sp. HI0067 | reverse complement strand
CGAACTCTAGTGATGGGTCGAGACTTATTGACGCAGCCAAAAAAAATAATCAACGGAGGCGCTATGAGCATATTGCATACTTTCGGTATCTTGACTCACCCTGACAGAGAATGGCAAACGATTCGCGAAGAGCATGAATCGGCCCCTAAGCTTTTTCTCACACACATCATTCTTCTCGCACTTATCCCCGCAGCAGCAGCGTATTACGGGACAACTCACGTTGGTTGGCAAATCGGCGATGGCGATATTATTAAGCTGACAAATTCTAGCGCCGCACAACTCTGCATTCTGTTTTACGCAGCAATGCTAAGCGGCATATACATTATTGGTAAATTCATTGATTTTTTTGCGGCGACATATGGCGTAGAAGCATCTGAACACAACGGTATTATTCTCGCCGCTTATACCGCAACGCCTTTATTCCTAATAGGCGCTATCGCGATATATCCAGTGCTCTGGGTAAACATGATGGCCGGAGTGGTCGCAGTATGTTGGTCGGTCTATCTCCTTTATGAAGGATTACCAATCCTAATGAAGATTCCAGAAGATAGAGGGTTTATGTTTGCCTCCTCTATCTTAACAGTGGGATTAGTGATGCTAGTCGGCTTGTTTGCCATTAGCGTCATTATCTGGAGCGTTGGAGTTGGTC
>NZ_LWFI01000846.1:0-828 GCF_001635735.1 Oleiphilus sp. HI0067 | reverse complement strand
TGAATCATGTTGGGATTATGGTTGGCGACATGGATCAAGCGGTTGAGTTTTACACCAAAGCGCTAGGTCTTAGAGTGGTTATGAACAATACGAAGGTCATCGAAGAGCGAGAGTCTGCGATTGGTCGTATGTGTATTGCGGTATTTGGGGAAGGATTTAAAGGCTTCAATATTGCTCATCTTGTTACAAATGATGGTATTGGTGTTGAGTTGTTTGAGATGGTTGATCGCGAGGAGCGTCATAACGTAGATTTCTCTCGTCTTGGCATTTTTCACTTCTGCCTTCAGCTGCCAAAAGAGCAGTTTGATACAGCGATTAAACGCGTAGAAGAATACGGTGGAAAAGTGCGTATGGATATTATGCGTTACCACCCTAAAGACGAGCTAAAACAAGCGCAGATGGTTTACTTGGAAGATCCCTTCGGTAACTTGTTCGAGTTCTATTCACACTCTTATGAAGATACTTATGCTTCAGACTACGAGTAAAATAAAGGGGGGGGTAGACAATGTTCTACCCCCCCCTTTATTTTACTCGTAGTCTGAAGCATAAGTATCTTCATAAGAGTGTGAATAGAACTCGAACAAGTTACCGAAGGGATCTTCCAAGTAAACCATCTGCGCTTGTTTTAGCTCGTCTTTAGGGTGGTAACGCATAATATCCATACGCACTTTTCCACCGTATTCTTCTACGCGTTTAATCGCTGTATCAAACTGCTCTTTTGGCAGCTGAAGGCAGAAGTGAAAAATGCCAAGACGAGAGAAATCTACGTTATGACGCTCCTCGCGATCAACCATCTCAAACAACTCAACACCAATACCATCATTTGTA
>NZ_LWFI01000845.1:0-1168 GCF_001635735.1 Oleiphilus sp. HI0067 | reverse complement strand
AAGTACGCAGTCGGCGAACCAAAGTTATGAGCTCTCTAAAGACTTAGATATGAAGGCGCAAAGCCTTGGGCGGGTATCTTCAGCTTTTAAACGAGTTTGATTTCAGTTTCTAACACTTTCTGAATTCTCAACTAAACTAGCCGAACTTTTTGGGCGTACAACAAACATCAAATATACCGGAGAATGCCATGCCACGTTTGGTTGAGTCGGAAGAGACTCTTAGAACAATAAAACAAAAAGCTTTGCGAAACTCGAAATCTCAAAATACCTATGGAAAACGAGCATCATTCAATGTAGGACCTATTGTTGTAAGTTTTGAGGAACGTTGCCAGATAGATCGACATCTGCAGACTCAAACAAAGCACTGAGCCTAATTGGTAGGCAACCTAGTATAATACGTAGCATCGGTTGTATAAGTGCAATATCTTCACACTATACCCATGATGCTGAAATGTATTTGGCCGCCAATGCTAGACTAAACATTCCTTCTTGTTTGACGCAAGTAAGCCCTTGCAATTGCATAGCTCTTCTTCGTTTTTTGGTTGACGGTCAAGGCTACAATGTACAGCTTTTGAGCAGCGTAAATTAACCAGGGTAAGATTTGCATTACTTAGCATTGGCGGTTTTTATCGACATGCCAGTACGGTAGTTTAAAGGTTTCGTCAGGACCTCAAGCTCAATGTGAGCGGTAACGCACACATTGACATTCAAGCGATCGATCACTCACCCAAAAACCATGGTTTTTTCTTGGACAAGCGCAGAATACAAGACAAGTAGCGACTACCTTTCATTTAGCGCGGCATATTGTCGAAACAGTCGCCATAAGAACTACCTAGCCGCGATATCATATTTGAATGGTTTAGTGATCTTCTCACGAAACTTTAAGTACTTTTAAACTTACTGTTTACTGCCTCTAACTGTTTTACATGGAGATCCAATTCTTCGATCATCGAATTGCTGTTTGATATTTGGTCATTGGTCTCGAAGGCCGACGTAACTATCTCGTTTAAGCTTCGACTGATGTCAGCAGTGACCGTACTTTGCTCATTGGCAGAGCTCGCAATAACTTGGTTCATGTCATTGATCTTGTTAATGGCTTGTTCCACTCGTTCGATTAATTCGAGACCTTGGTGTGTGTTTTCAACACAGGTTTTGACTAGAGATTGAC
>NZ_LWFI01000844.1:0-19223 GCF_001635735.1 Oleiphilus sp. HI0067 | reverse complement strand
ACAATCATTACGGGCAAACCAGATTTTGCCGCTCGCGGGACCATTTCTAACAGTTTTAAAACATTCTTGTTCTGACTGACAAAACCGTAGTTATAAACCTCTTTTTGCCCGCGCAGATTTCGTCTCACTCTATCCATGACGTTGTACAGGTCAGGCTTTGAAACTGGTTTGGACAGGTATTGATCAAGTAGCTTGTTGTTGAACTCAGTGATCACTTCTGTGTAATCATCAAAGGAACTCATCAGTACCACATAACATTCGGGATACAGTTGCTTCACTCGACGAATCAACTCTAACCCGCTCAACGTCGGCATTCGATGATCAGTGAGCAAGACCTTGATTTCATTATTTTCCACGTAACTCAGGGCAGCGGTTGATGAGGACTCAAAGCGAATATGATCACCGTAATCCAAAAGTATGTACTTGAGTAGCTCTAGACAGGTCTCATCGTCATCTACAACTAGATACGGCCTTTTATTCACATTACTAACATCATTTACATTACTCACGTCATTCAACTTCCGTTTATCCAACTTTATAAATAGACAACGTAGAAAACCTATGCTCGTCGCACATTTTTTCTGCAACAGTAGAACAATTAAAATTAAATCTACTTGCTAGTGCTAAACTGTAGTATGTTTTGCTGCTTGAACAACTGCAGCACATGCGCAGTACCAAATGACTATCACCGAATAGCCACCCCAACCGCCGTAGATACCACTCTCCATCAAAATATTACTTTACTTCATACTCCATAATCGAAAAACACGACTATTACTGAAGAGGAAAGCCCTTATTAATTATAGCCATTAAATGAAAATGCGGAATTCTGAGTTTTTATTCGTGAGGTTCTCTTAGATGCTGCGACGCGTACTTTATGTCTCTTGCGACAGGCATCTTTAAAATAAGCCATCAGGCATTTGAAATCATATTCATCATCACTAAATCTATTTTCTCGACCTACTAACAAGTCTACCTATTGGTAGATTGATTCCGAGATCTGACTAATAACGCCCTCATAGACCATGCGGGTATAGGGTTTAATAACTTAATTCCAAAACGGGTATTTCTCATCAATTAACGTTAAAAGTTGATTAGGTAAATCAAATCGCGAGCTTGTCTATAGCAAACAGATATTTATGAATTTTAAAGGCGCAACAAGAAAACAATGCGCGAAGAGCAACTAAGTTTTGAATTTATGGACGGCGCCCCAGAAGCAAAAATAGCATCTGGCGAACAAAAGCTGTGCAAGATATGTACAGCGTGATAATAAAAAAACAGAGCAATAAAAGCCAAGTTAACGGAGAAATCAATTTAACTTTCTCGATGAATGCATAAATTGAATCAACTTAGGGTTCGCTTTAATTCTTATGAGTAGAGCGCTAATTGAGGAGACACCTAAATCACATGCTTTTGTTGTGGCTTCTATTCGTCAATTACCGAAACTAAGCGTGTGCCGTCGGCCAATAGCCCTACGCTGCATTCAAACGCTGGATTCAAGCAGTTTTCGACAACTGCCCGCATTACTTCTTCATCCCAGCCGTTCATCCAATCCGCATGCGCGCTATACCCACCCGGCAATGCGTCGTTCATATCGGAGGACAATGACCAAGAGGAGGACGGACCAGTATCTTCGGTAACGTAAATATTGAAGTTATATGATATCTCTGGAATTGCAACTGGGTGGCTTGCAGGGCAACTACCTGTGCCAGCCTGCGGTGGCGTCGCCTCAATAGGATAAGCCATATGACTCTGAAAACCAGATGATTCAAGGTTTTCACCATCCCAGCATTGCGGAAAGACAATGCGTATTTCAAGTAAATCATCGACCGGGCAATCAGGAATATAAGCGATATGATCTAGAGGATCCCCTGGATCAAACCATATCTGATTTGAAACCCAGCTAGCACAGCGAAATTTCACTACTTGAGTGCTTTGCAAAGCATCTGTCATGGCTTGTCCAGCAATCATTTTTAAATTTGGTGGTGGAACTTGAATAGATCGAGCTGGAACATGATAACCGGTTTTGTAGTAAAAAAGAGGTTCAACATAAGTTATGCGCTCACCAAACGCATCATAAAGTGCCGGCACCCAATAAGCTGAGCGGTTCAATATAAGACCGTCGCATGTTGTACTTATCGATGTTCTCAGGCTATCTGAAGTTGTAAACGCATCTACATCGGGATTACCAAAAAAAACATGGGAATGAGTAGCCCGAGGTATATTAGGATAAAGCAAGGGATCATCCTTGCTTTCATGTGATTCCAAACAGTGAGTTCTGAATGCTCCCGTTTGATCGTCTCGCTCGCTAAACGCTTCATCAGAAAAAACAAGCCCCGATCTCAAACTTATTGGGTCATTACTTTCACTTGAATAAGTAGTTGGAATAGAGCTCGAGTCGCACGCTATCAGCAATAATGGAAACAAGAACCAAGAGCAAATTCGTAATAACCTAATTAGAGCCATACTCAGAAAATCCTTAATACCACTAAAATTACTTGATCGACTGAACGTTTTGCAATTCCAAGTAGCGAGAAATTTGGTAGTTTAATCAAACAATATGTAGGTATGGGTTGCGCGTTTTCACCATACTTTTCGCTAAAATACCGAGAATCACAAGCTAATATAATCCCTCTTTGACCATGCATGTTTGACTGAGGTCGTGGCAGAGAACCATGCAGCCCAACAATAATACGCTTCACTAATCAAAAGATAATAGCAGCTAAATCAGACTGCTCAAAGGGAAGCTGACTAACGAACAGCCTCTAAAAAGAGTGCCTCGCATATTCTTGAATTCTTCTGGATTATTTCAACAACTTATACGCACGTTCTTTTTGTGCTATTTCGCCTGTTTAAACGATATCTAAAGCATTAATATCGATTAAATTGAAAATCGCGATCACCCCCCCAAAACCAAGTATCTGCGGCTCTCAGAATCATCTTCATCACACGTAGAGAGGATCAAACGATCTCTCTCCAACGCATGATTTAATTGCAGGACTGGCGAATCTACGTGCTTGGTATGTTGCACAGAAAAATCTTGCTCATACTCTAGCGATTGGAGATGAAGCGACGCCCCCTTCTCCAGCAATGGCAAATTTTTAAAGTGCGTATCGTTATGCGCTTGGATGAGAAATATTTGTTTGCCTGTTTCTTCATCCACATGCACAGTCATCGCAGGGCTAAAGGCGAGTGCTTGCCCACTGGGTGTATTCAGTACAAACAAAGACTCGCCGATGGATGGTATTTTGAGCTGTGCGACGGGGTAAAAATCTGCCCACGGCCACGGTTTATAATTGCGTCCGTCACGCTCTGTTTTAAGCCAAGCGTTTTCGATCAACCACTGCCCTGTTAGCGCTTTTACATGAATCCATGCGCCTTGCATAACGAATAGCGAACCTAACGCCAAACCAATTGTTAAGACCCATGGCGCTAGTTTATTAGGCTGTTTCATAGCGTACTCCCTTCTTACTTAAACCAAGTAAGTTAAAAGCTAGCAAAGGCAAAACGGTAAGCCCTACGATCAGAAAACCGATGGTAAGTAACCAAGTTGTTCCGTTGCCCGTCTGAGCAAGATACAACTTCGCGCCATCGGGATTTTTACTTTGCCAGCCTTTAGGAAGATTTGACTTCAGTTTCTGTCGCAACAGTGCTTCTTGCGTGCGCTCGGGAGTAACATCTACCGCGACTAAACTGGTATAACGACTGAGCTGATGATGTTGCAGCGCTAAGTCTGTTGCACTTTGTTGATAACGTGCTTTGACGCCTTCGCTTGTGCGATTTGCTTTGTCGGTGAAGTATTGGATTTTGCGTCGCGCCCATTCAACTGCAATGCCTCTTTTAATCGCTCCGGGTTCTATATTGTGTTGTAAGAACACCGCTTCATTGCCACTCTTGGCATTGATGATGAGAGAGTTAGGCGCTTCGCGGGTCTTAAACAGTAGATAAGAAGCCTCATCGACATATAAGTCTGGAATCGGGTTTGGTAAGAGATCGCGATACTCGGTATCAACCGCTAAATCCAAATCTGTCAGCGCTGGATGATTCAAGGTTTTAAGAAGCCGACTTACCTTTTCTTGCACCTGATTCGTGCTACCGATCAAGGTGAACGTGCCACGTCCGACTTCCGCTGCCCGACGCATGAAGTAACCGTTAGGTGCAGAACCTATTCCTACCGTAAACAAGCGTGTATCACCAAGATTGCGACGTACATAATCAAGCAAGCTTTCCTCATCGTGCACTGCGCCATCGGTGATAAAAACAACTTGACGCAACGCATCTTGTTTGGAAGGTTTAAGCGCTAAGGCTAGGGCCTTTTGAATATGCGTGCCGTTCTTAGCATCCTGTATTTCAAGCGCCCAGCGTGCTTTAAGTAAGTTCGTTGTAGAGGCTTTTTTACTCCTATCAAATACAGGCCAAGCAGAATCATTGAAGAAGATAATATTAAAACGATCATGATCGTTAAGCTGCTGCATCGCCTGTTTAAGTGCAGCCTTTGCTTGACGAATCGACTGGCCGGACATACTTCCTGATACGTCCAACACAAAGATAAGCTCGCGCGCGGCGCGCTGTGTTTGCTCAACATCATCAGATGATGCCGGCGGCAACAACATCAGCATGTTGTAATACTCTCCGTCCTTCTGTTCGGTAAACACATTGAGCTGAGTATGCGTCTGTTCTTGATACGACCAGTTCAGAACAAAATCACGACTTGCCTCGTCTGGCCCGCCATCCATAGTTACTCTAAACGCACTGTCTGTAGAGGGCTCGATATGCACTGCGTGGCTATCACTCCAAGCACGATCAAATGGCAGACCCGCATTCACATCAATACGAATGTTCACTGGGTTGGCATTGGGCTCTTCAGTTTCTCGATAGCCAATACGCTCAACGCCATCCGATGCTTTTCGATCAACGGTCACCCGCTCACCTTTCACCCGCTCCTTTTTAACCACTAGGCTTTTTTGTTTTTCAAATTGGGGTGTCGCCACAATCGGCAAACGGAGCGCATAGCCATGATCTTTGAAATCCAAGGTTTGCTGGAAACTAAACTCAATAACGATCTCTGATTGTGGTGCGATATTCGCCACGCGTGTTGTAAACAAGTTCCCCTTGGGCGCTTCCAGCAATGCTGTGCGCTTACCCGCTTTTTTAGCTTTGTCGTAGGTCTTTTTGGCTTGTTGTTTTTCTTTGATTTGCCCCTCAATCACGCGTTCGCCGATATACATTTTCAGCTGATCGACCGCCGCGTTAGTCGGTAACGGGAAGGTATACACCCCCTCCAACCATTGGTCTGAAGGGTTTTTAAAACGCTGCGCAACATTAGCGCGAAAGATAGGACCACTTATGTTGCCTGTGATATTGGTTTCTAAAGCCAGAGGCGCAACCAAAGCGGTACGCATGTCTTCTGAATAAAATTGAAGCTGACCTTTTGGCTCGTTGCTCTCGGCTAATACCGCTTCACTCATCGACCAAAATACGACAATACAGAGCACTACGCCGATGAGTGAGATGCGCTCTTCAAGGCGTTGAATTGATGTTTTTGTTATGTTTGTCATGGCTTATTCCCTTGTAAAAAAGAGGCCACATGGAGTGGCCTAAAGGTGCGAGCTACGCTTGGGAAGACGGCGTGCTTTCAAGACTCTCTGTTTGCGTATCGTGCGTCGCACTCAGGGTTACATTCTCTAAACGGCTTACTACTTCATTTGCCGCTTCGTGATGACGACGAATAGGATAGAAAGGACGCGTGAATGGCTGAATCAATGCAGGATCTTTCAGCCATAGACGAAGCAAAGTTGCTTCATCTACTGCAATAAAGCATTTCATTAACGGTCGCCTGCGTGCATCACAACCGGCTGGGGCTCAGCACTTGGCATCGATAACTCAATCGCAACACGACGATCCAAGACATAGTTGCCTGCATCGCCACTCGTTACCGTGGCAAACGCTTCACCATGCGCGTTGGTCTGAATACGGGACGCTGCAATGCCACTCTCAACTAAGTAGTCTTTCAGTGCATCGACACGAGCTTGCGACAAAGCCTTGTTCGTTTGTTCTGGCCCGAGTAAATCGGTATGCCCATGCAAGTTGATGGCAATACTTGGGTGGACTTGCATGAAGCCCGAGAGTTCATCAATGCGCGCCTTCGCGTAATCTGGAATCGAGGATTCGTTGTGGCGATAGTAGATCTCTTGCGAATAATGCTTCGCGATATTCGATAGAATCTCCGCTTGCTCTCGCTCCGTGATCTCTTGGGCGCGAAGGTCGGCAAGCTCTGATGCCTGCAGTGCGTTTTCACGTGTGATGTTGGCGTTCTTTACTTTTAACTTACTGATGGTGCGCTGTGATTGCACATACTTAGATTCAAGCTTAGCGAGTGTCATGGTCTGCGCATCGAGCTGATTCTCACTCACCTCTAAAGCCTCACCTTGGTCATGGCCATAACCAAAGCTACCGCCTAATGCTGCACCGGCTGCCGCGCCAACAGGGCCGCCAATAATCGCGCCTAGTGCTGTACCAATACCGACACCCCAGTAGGTTCCTGAATTTGAATCCTCATTAAGTGGTGCATCACTTGAAGCTGATGATTGTGCGAAAGCGGCCTGGCTCATAGCAGTTGCAAGTACAGCGGCGAATGCGGTTTTTTTTATTGAATGTGTGTTCATTTCGTTCTCCATTATTTTTAAGTATTTGCTTGGTCGCCCAACTTGCATCCCTTGCAGATGACGTAGCTCTGAGTGCTCGTTCCTTGCTTCGTTGGGCGTAGTGCTATTGAACGGTTTTGATAAAACTAAGTAATGGAGAGGCACTGGAGCACAATGGAGGAGTTATGGAAGGTTGGGAGCTTTAAGACAAAAACGCCCATTTCTAGCAATACTATGGATGCATTATGGAGAAGTTATGGATTTATGGATTTTGGCTCCATAGGCCATTGGTTTTGCGTTACAGTAAGGCCAACAAAAACAGAAGACGAACACACCTATGTCCACCGTTATTGCCATTGTCGAAGACGATCTCGATCAACAACAAAACTATGCGGAATACTTACAATCAAAAGGCTTTGAAACCCATTGTTTCTCGAATGTCAGTTCGGCTTTAGAAGGCATTCCTGCGCTTAATCCAGATATCGCACTTTTAGATGTTGTATTAGAGGACGATCATGACGGTGGCTTTACTGTTTGCACCACCTTATTAGACCAAGGTATGGATATACCGATTGTATTTTTAACTGATAGAAGTGAAGAAATCGATCAAGGCTTTGGTTTTCGTATAGGCGCGTGGGACTACCAAACTAAGCCCATCTCTTTATCCCTCTTAGCGGAGCGACTGAAGAACACGATGCGTATTTTCAATATGCGTCGTGTTCCGATCAATAACGAGACAAAAGCTCTGCAGCCAGAGGCTGATCTTGTCATAGACCACGACCGTCAATATGTGACATGGAAAGGCAAGAGCATTGCACTCACTGCAGTACAATTTCAAGTATTCGTCACCATTGTCGATTCGGGAGCCGCCGGCTGCTCTTATGATGATCTTTGCGCATGCACCAGACAAGGCGTTGTAACGACCGGTACGATCAACTCTCACGTGAAGAACGTTCGGAAAAAGTTCAATGAAATTGACGAAGCCTTTAATGCGATTCGCAACAAGCCCGGCTTCGGCTATCGTTGGGAACTTGCTTAATGCAACGATTCGGCATTAAAGCGCAGATCAGTTTTCTTAGCCTTCTGTTACTGGTCATTCCTGTACTGACGTGGTCGTACTGGAAGGAGATTCAGCAAACCGCTATTTCTGCACAGGGCCGTGTTCAGTTGATTGAGACTAAAGCCATCGCGACAAGCTTGGTGGCCACTCAGGTCAATATCTCAAAACTGCTGGCCGGAAATGAAGACAGCGAACTAGAAAAGTACGCTCTTAGCGCTCCTACTACCTCTAGCCCTATTCGCTTAGATGGACAGTTTGATGATTGGGGTGATCAGACCTCCATCATCGAGGCGCATAATTCCAGCTTTCCTCTCTGGAGCGCTAGCACCAACATGGCAACAGAAACCAAATTTGGTTTGGCGCTCACCCAAAACGAACAATACTTGTATATTGCGCTATCAGTGCTGGATCGTAACGTACAAACACGCCAGCCCAATCACTTACGTTTAGATTATAACGATCACATTCAACTGACCTTCCGAGACCAACTCGGTGCGCTACGCCGCGTGATTATTCCAGCGCAAGGTGAAGGTGACCTTGCAAGTTATTTTACCAACCTCGAATGGAAGTACGGTATTGATGCCAAACACCCTGTTTCAGGTGAATACATTCCAAGCCACAAAACCGGTATTCAAGGCTATTGGCGCGAGACCTATTGGGGCTATAACCTTGAATTGCGCATCAACAAAAATGACTTAGATGGCCAAGATGCACGATTACATTTAGCCGTCGTAGACATTGACGACAATCCTGCTTTTGGACCTAGCGCCATTGTCGCGAGTTTACCCAAACAGATGGAGGACAAACTCAATCCTTTAGGCCTTCATGCAAGAGAATTACAACGTGTAATCGACCAGCTGCAGACCACTTATTCGCGACTATGGATTTACGACAAGCAAGGGCGCGAATGGGCCTATGGAGGCCGCGATGCATACAAGGGTGATAAACCAAAACCTTTCGACTCCCAGTGCGTGCAAAACGCCCTGCAGCAAAGTGACGATCTTGTTGAATTTAAGCGTGATCATAACGGTGAGCTAAGGCAGATTGTCTCGTGCTTCCCGATTACCGAAAGCGGCGAGGTGCTAGGTGTTGTAGTGATTGATGAGTCAGCAAGTCATGTGCTCGCTCAAGAAGAAGATAAAGTACGATCCATCGCTTTTCGTTTGGCATTTGCTATTTGCATTGTGATACTCATTTTCGTGGGATACGCATTCTTTTTGGTACGCCGTGTTACTCAGTTAAACGCAGAATCACAGCGCTCGATTGACGAACATGGGCGTATCGAAAAAACAGAGATTCAGGCGAGTAAAAACTTCCCCGACGAGATCGGCGATCTATCGCGCGCGATTACGCAACTGCTTCAAAAACAACGTGCATATACTTCGTTCTTAGAACGTATACCGCAGACCTTGCGTCACGAGATTTCAAACCCGCTAAATAAACTCAAAACCTCGATTGAATTACTGACTGAAACGCAACCAGAACTCAAAGGTAATCGTTACTTGGAACGGATCGATGCAGGCGCGGACCAACTTCATCAAATCACTGCGCACCTTACTGAGGCCGCGAGCTTAGAGAGCGCAATGCAATCAGAACAGCTCTCCAGCTTAGATCTAACTAAGTTCCTGCATCGTTACTTTGATCATTGGGAAGAACCGGTGCACGTCGAGTTTGAAGTAGACGAGGAATTTCAGACTCTCGGTGATACATCGCGCTTAGAACAAATGTTCGACAAGATTATGGATAACGCACAGAGTTTTTGCGCCGAAGGTGGCCACATTACTGTGCGAATCAAAAACCAAAATGAGCAACTGGTAGTTGAGATAGACAACGATGGCCCCCTACTCCCGACGGAGAAATCCATGGAGCTATTCAGCCCCATGGTTTCAACACGCTCAACGGGCAAAGACATTCATCTCGGCCTTGGACTTCATGTGGTGAAACTCATAGCAGACAAACACCAAGCAGAGCTAACTGCCAATAACCGAGAAGATGGCAGGGGCGTTGTGTTTAGTTTGGGATTCAAAGCAAAGATATAAAATTAACAAAACAAAGGACAAGGGATATGCCCACATGTAGAGAAGTAATTGTAAAAACTTACAATCACACAACTGGTGGCTCAAAACACGCGATTTGAGCTAGCCCCTTTAAGGGACAAGGCTTTGATGAGAACATGTTTGTCGAATGTTCGTCAGCGATTCGAAAAAAGCATGCGGTAGGCACATACTTTAAGATACAAGCAGCGATTAAAATTAAAGAGGGTGGCAACGACTTCCTATACACATACCCTCGCTGGCCATATGAGGTACTAACTGAAGATGAAGTTAGAGATTTCATTGGGCAATAAAGAAGCACTAAATAAATCAAACTTCCCTTTCACGTGACAATTTCGACACAGTGAGATATAAGGTGTTGAATGGGAAAAAGCCCTACAACGACAAAACCCGCTATAAAAGCGGGTTCTGGCTTTAAACAGTGGTGCCGATAGCGGAATCTAACCACAGACCCGAGCATTATCAAAATAATCTTCCAACTTGAATAAAAATCTAAAAGAAGATGAGGATAAAGAAAGCGAAGCTGATCCGTTTACATCCGCTGAACTGGATAAAATCGAATTTCTAAAAAAGTGGGGCTTATTACCGCCCTTAGGCCATCAATATGTTCCTGTTCAAATACTGAATGGGTTTATTGTTTTTAGAACAGACGACTGTAGCCTGGGAAGGCCTAGACCAGGTTAACTGGACTCTGACGGTCCGCAGAGCGCGTACTACAGAGGAGTATAGGTTCCAAAAGAGCCTTTGCGAAGTCAAACCATACATCTTCTGCAGCCAGCAATAAACATTCTAAAAGAGCAGTTCACACTTACACACGACCTGCCTGCTGAAAAATTTCATATGCGACGAGGAAATAATGTTACTATCCGGACCGAGAACCTGCGATCTATATTTCGGTACGACGCCTGTGAGTATCCTGATGATATCTGGTAAAAACGCGCTGTAAAAAATGACTATACGACGATCTTAAAAAAAGCTGGCGTTGGACATCGAGGTGCAAACCAGTGTCGGCATGCATTCTCATCTATGTTGCTCACGAAATAGTTCCAATTGATTTAGTGGCGGTCATCATGGGCCACACTAATAGTGAAACGACGAAAAAGCATTACGCAAAGATTGTTCCCGAAGATCGCCCGAACGTAGCGATAATAATTTCAGGCATTGCAGGATTTGAATATAAACAAGAGTGAGCAGAAGTGCATAAAAAAGGCTGATTTTGCCCCATTTTTGCCCCAAAGCAGTATTGAAAAAGGAAAAAATGTACATAAATCATATGCTTAAAATGGCGGTGAGCCAGGGATTCGAACCCCGGGAGGGCTATTAACCCTCGCTGGTTTTCAAGACCAGTCCATTCAACCACTCTGGCAGCTCACCGCATTTCGACGTTGCCCGACTTGCGACAACGGAGGCGTATATTAATGATTTATTTGGGGGTGTCAACGCTTTATTTTCGATTTTTCTGAAAGTTTTGTGAGTTGTTTTTTTGATCTATAGCCCTATTATATGACGTAGGATTTATGAATCATTTTCTGCCATAAAACTGGAGTTATTTCATGCAGGATAAACAGTTTCCTCAGTCAAAAGTAGCGACCGCTGAGCAAGATAAGTTAGCGCAAGTTATGGGTAACAGCCAAGCGGCTCTTGGCGCAGACGTGTCTTCTGTATTGAAGAATACTTACATGCTTTTGGGTTTAACTATTGCGTTCTCAGCATTAGTTGCATACCTATCAATGGACGCACCACGCCCTGGCATTATCGTTACTCTTGTTGGCTTCTACGGCCTATTCTTTTTAACTGCAAAGCTAAGCAACAGCGCTTGGGGCTTGGTAAGCACCTTTGCATTAACAGGTTTCATGGGTTACACGCTTGGCCCGATCATTGGAATGTTCGCTGGTGCCGGCGCAATGCCAATTGTTGCTAACGCACTTGGCTTAACAGCCTTCACATTCTTTGGCCTTTCTGCGTATGCACTGATTACGCGTAAAGATTTCAGCTTCTTAGCTGGCTTTTTAACAATCGGCTTCTTTGTATTGTTAGGCGCAATGCTAATTGGCTTTTTTACGAGTATGCCGGGCTTGCAGCTTATGATCTCAGCTGGCTTTGTTATTTTCTCTTCTGCTGCGATCCTCTTCCAGACAAGTGCGATTATCCACGGCGGTGAAAGAAACTACATATTGGCGACAATCAGCTTGTACGTTTCAATCTACAACTTGTTCCTGAGCTTGCTTCAATTGCTGACAGCTTTTGCTGGCGATGAATAGGTTCGAATAGATCATCAGCAAAAAGCCTCGCTTTCGCGGGGCTTTTTCATTTTTATCCTCAACAAACTACGACCACATCGCTACAATAGCTTCTATGAAACTAGCCATACTTATTACAGGCTCACCCTATAGCAGCCAAGCACCTTATTCCGCTCTTCAGTATTGCAAGGCAGCAATAGCTGCAGGCCATGAAATCTATCGCGTTTTTCTATATCAAGACGGCATACAACTATCGAATCGATTAGCTACACCACCTCAAGATGAAATCAACATTTTCAATGAGTGGACTGACTTTATTGAAGCAAATAGCATTGATGCCGTGACCTGCATTGCAGCAGCTGCACGCAGAGGCGTCATTGATCAAAATGAAGCAGAGCGTCACAACAAAGACTCATACAATATACATTCTGCATTCGAGCTATCTGGCCTCGGACAACTTGTAGAGGCCAATATCCAAGCTGATCGATTGATCACCTTTGGAGCTTAAGCATGACAAATACAAAATCTATTTTGATCTATCTCACCAAGGCCCCGATGGCTAATTCGGCTAATCAGGAGGCTGTCGACCTAGCTCTAGCAGCGGCCAGCTTTGAGCAAGAAGTAAGTTTATTATTTGAGGGTGACGCGTCCTTTCAACTCATTCCAAATCAAACGCCTGATTCGGTTGGACGCAAGAACTTACCTAAAGTTTTTAAAGCATTTCCCATCTATGGAATTCAAGATCTCTACCTGTTGGGAAACACTGAAGAATCATTGAAAGCAAAGATCCATGCCGAACATAAGAACATTATTGAAGTAGCGAACAACGAGTTAAACAGCCTTTTCGAAAAATTTGACACCGTTATTCGTTTCTAGCAGAGCCAGCTATATGAGCACTTTACATTCAATCAATCTGCCACCATCCTCAAAAAGCGATTGGGAAACTCTCATCAACGGCCTCAATGACACTGACGACGTAATACTAATCGAGGACGCTTGCTATGCAACGACAGACTTGTCCTTAGTTAATCGCATACTTGAGCTCATACCGCAGATATACACTCTTGAGATCGACACCTTGTCGAGAGGATTAGAGCCGCCGCTGAACAAGCAAGTCATACTTTGTAACTACGAAATGTTTGTCCAATTAAGCTGTGAGCACACTAAAGTTATTTCCTGGACCCGATAAGACGAAACATGATTGAACGAGACCCTCAAGGATTTCTAGTCAACCTTCACGATTGGAATGAAGATGTTGCTTTACAAATCGCTGAAGAAGAAGGCATCACGCTAAGCCCTGAGCATTGGGAAATCATCTTTTTATTGCGCAAATTCTATGAAGATTTTGAGCTCTCCCCAGCCATGCGCATTTTAGTTAAGACCGTGAAGCAACAGCTTGGCGAAAAGAAAGGCAATAGTATTTACCTGATGCAACTTTTCCCAGGAAGTCCCGCGAAATATGCAAGTAAAATAGCAGGCCTACCAAAGCCTACCAACTGCCTCTAACCTCATACAAATAAGGAAGTAGCTTATATGAGTAACGATGTCCGTATCCATGACAATATTAGACAAAGCGCAGAAGAGCATCCCTTTGCGCAATACGTGCGCATACTAGGCAAAGGCAAAAAAGGCAGCCGCTCTTTCACGTATGAAGAAGCATTAGATGCAATGACAATGGCGCTAAACGGCGAAGTAGAAGACATTCAGCTCGGCGCTTTTTTAATGCTTATTCGCGTCAAAGAAGAAACACCAGAAGAACTTGCTGGTTTCGTTCGTGCCGTTAAAAACGCTCTTGCTGCACCTGCACATATTAATGCTGATATAGACTGGTCTTCGTATGCTGGGAAACGCAGACATCTCCCTTGGTTTGTCTACTCCGCATACTTAGTCGCAAGCATGGGATATAGAGTTTTCATGCACGGCGTCAGCGGGCATACAAACAATCGCATTTATACCGAAACCATCATCGACAAACTTGGCTTAGCAAAAGCTGAAAACTGGAGCAAGTGCGAAAGTGCGCTTAATGAGGGCAACTTCTGCTATATGCCTCTGCAAGCTATCAGCCCAAGACTCGCCGACCTTATTGACTTAAGAAATACACTCGGGCTGCGCTCCCCTGTTCACTCACTATCACGACTGATCAACCCTCTTGATAGCGAACATGTAATTCAAGGTGTTTTCCACCCTCCTTACTTACCTTTACATCAAGAAGCTGCGCAACTGTTAGATTATTCAAGCTGCATCACCCTTAAAGGAGAGGGTGGCGAAATTGAGCGCAATCCAGATAACGACTGCACAACATTTAACTTATTGAATGGAGAGTTGAACCAAGAGACCTGGCCAAAACTATTTGGAAAACGTCACGTCAAGCCGAGCGAACTTTCGTTTGAAGATATGGTATCGCTCTGGCGAGGGAAAACAGACGACGAATATGGCATTGCTGCTGTCGTATCTACAGCGGCGATCGCACTGAAACAAATTGAGAAAGATATAAGCCAAGAAAAAGCGCTTGAGAAAGCGCAAAAAGCTTGGGACGACCGAGAAAAAGATAGGTTTTAATTTAACGCGCAAGACGTCGGGCTGCCAACGTCTTTTCAAGCGCTCTGACTATTTATAATACGCGTTATCTGTAACAGTATGGTCAGTAGAGTCTTTAACGCCAGAGAGCTCAGGAATCACCTCAAGTAAACGCTTCTCAACGCCATCTTTAAGTGTAATTGATACAGCACTACACCCCTGACAACCACCACCAAACTTCAGTACAGCGACATTATCTTCAGTCAGCTCAACCAAACTTACCTCACCGCCATGCGATGCCAAGCCAGGATTAATATCAGTGACTAACAGATAGCGAATACGCTCTTCAACACTTGAGTTTTCATCAACTCGTGGCATTTTTGCGTTTGGAGCCTTGATCGTTAACTGCCCGCCCATTTTCTCTTCGGCGTAATCAACAAACGCTTCTTCCAAGTAAGGAATACTTTTAGTTTCGACGTACAATTTAAAACCTTCAAGCTCAACTACCGTATCATCAGGAACGATATCTTCCTTCTTACAGTACGCCAAGCAAGTTTCAGCACCCTTAGTACCAGGCTGCGTCACAAACATACGAACGCCCATATCAGGTTCGTCTTGACGCCCTATTAATTGCCCTAAGTAGGTTTGTGCCGATTCGGAAACTGTAACCATATAAATACCCTCGAAAATTTGGCGTAATTCTATGCTTTTTGGACCCAAGATAAAAGCCTTAGTAATTTAGTCAGGTATAAACTATATCAAAATATTTCAATATAGTTTTGAATCAGGTAATATTGCGCGCAATTTATAGCCAGACGCCCTTTATACAGAGCTCTTAGGCCGACGATTCTAGGCACACAGGTATACGCATGACGAACAAAGCTTTACGCACTGACGCCCTATTAAAGGCAATCGATGAACGCATTTTGATTCTCGATGGTGCGATGGGAACCATGATTCAACGCCTCGGATTCACCGAAGAAGATTATCGTGGTGAGCGTTTCAAAAACTTTGATCAAGACGTAAAGGGCAATAACGACCTCTTATGCCTTACTCAAGCCGATGCCATTGCGAAGATTCATCGACAGTACTTGGACGCCGGCGCCGATATTATCGAAACCAACACCTTCAACTCCACCAAAGTGTCTCAAGCGGACTACAGCATGGAAGAGTTAGTGTATGAGCTAAATTTTGAAGCCGCTCGCATCGCTCGTGAAGAAGCTGATAAGAAAACCTCTGAAGATCCATCTCGCCCGCGCTTTGTTGCCGGCGCGGTAGGCCCAACATCTCGAACTGCATCAATAAGCCCAGACGTGAACAATCCGGGCTACCGTAATGTCACATTCGAAGAACTTTACGACAATTACTACGAAGCAGTAAAAGCCTTATCTGAAGGCGGTTCAGACATCATCTTAATCGAAACTATTTTCGACACTTTGAATGCAAAAGCTGCGATTTACGCCACCGAACAATACTTTATTGATGCTGGTTTTAAACTGCCAATCATGATTTCCGGCACTATCACAGATGCCTCGGGCCGTACCTTGTCAGGTCAAACCGCAGAAGCATTCTTATATTCTGTTGATCACTGTAATCCATTAAGTGTTGGTTTTAACTGTGCGCTAGGCGCAGACGCCTTGCGCCCTTATATCGAAGAGCTATCAGCGAAGGCAGAAACATATGTAAGCGCACACCCAAATGCAGGTTTACCGAACGAGTTTGGCGAATACGATCAGACACCTGAAGAAATGGCAGACATCATAGTAACCTTCGCTGAGAGTAATTCGATCAACATTATTGGAGGCTGTTGCGGATCAACTCCCGAGCATATTTCCGCCATCGTTGAAAAAGTAAGTAAGCACTCTGCTCGTAAAATTCCCGTTATCGATCCCAAAGTACGCTTGTCTGGCTTAGAAGCTTTTGTTGCGGATGAAAGCTCACTGTTCATCAACGTAGGAGAACGCACCAACGTAACAGGCTCTCGCCGCTTTTTGCGTTTGATTAAAGAAGAGCTATTTGAAGAAGCCTTAGATGTCGCGCGTGACCAAGTAGAAAATGGTGCACAAATCATCGACATCAACATGGACGAAGGCATGCTTGAGTCTGCCGACGCAATGAAAGTTTTCTTGAACCTAATTGCTTCTGAGCCTGATATCGCACGCGTGCCGATCATGGTTGACTCCTCTAAGTGGGAAGTGATTGAAGAAGGTTTGCGTCACGTTCAAGGTAAGGCTGTCGTAAATTCCATCAGCTTAAAAGAAGGCGAAGAGTCTTTTATTAAGTACGCCACAATGTGTATGCGCTATGGCGCTGCCGTGGTCGTCATGGCTTTCGACGAAACTGGGCAAGCTGACACATTCGAGCGAAAAATAGAAATTTGTAAGCGCTCTTACGACATTCTTGTTGGCTTAGGTATGCCACCAGCCGACATCATCTTCGACCCAAATATCTTTGCCGTCGCGACAGGTATCGAAGAGCATAACAACTATGCCGTTGATTTCATCGAAGCAACACGCTGGATCAAAGAAAATCTGCCTCACGCCAATATTTCTGGTGGTGTGAGTAACGTATCGTTCTCATTCCGAGGAAACGATGCAGTGCGCGAAGCCATCCACTCTGTTTTCTTATTCCACGCAATCAAAGCTGGCATGAATATGGGCATCGTAAACCCGGGACAATTAGTGATTTACGATGAAATCGACCCTGAACTAAAAGAACGCGTTGAAGATGTCGTACTAAATACTCGTGACGACGCAACGGATCGCTTGCTTGAAATCGCCGATAAGTTCCGCGGTGCAGTCGGCGAAACAAAAGCCGAGAACCTCGAATGGCGAGAACTCCCCGTTAATAAACGACTCGAGCATGCCTTGGTAAAAGGTATTACCACTTATATCATTGAAGATACTGAGCAAGCACGGATAGAAGCGGATCGCCCGATTGAAGTCATTGAAGGCCCATTAATGGATGGCATGAATGTCGTTGGTGATTTATTCGGCGCGGGCAAAATGTTCCTTCCACAGGTGGTAAAGAGCGCACGCGTAATGAAGCAAGCTGTTGCACACCTTGTTCCTTTTATTGAAGAAGAAAAAGGCGAAGGCCAGAAGAGCAAGGGCAAAATTTTGATGGCGACCGCTAAAGGTGACGTACACGATATTGGCAAAAATATCGTGGGTGTTGTACTTCAGTGTAACAACTATGAAGTCATTGATCTTGGTGTCATGGTTCCTGCCGATAAAATCATCGCAGCAGCGAAAGAACATAACGTTGATGTGATTGGTGTATCCGGCCTCATCACTCCATCGCTTGACGAGATGGTTCACGTCGCTAAAGAAATGCAGCGCGAAGGCTTAGACGTACCATTAATGATTGGCGGTGCAACAACATCTAAAGCGCACACAGCCGTTAAAATTGAACCGGCATACGACAACAATGCCGTTATCTACGTAACGGATGCTTCCCGCTCAGTAAGCGTTGCGACTTCACTACTTAGCGAAGGCCAACGTGATGAGTTTGTTGCAAACATTCGAGACGAATATGAGAAAGTGCGCGTCCGCCGTGCCAACCGAGTTAGCCAGAAATCAATGCTTAGCTATGACAAAGCATGCGACAACAAAGTTTCTTTAAACTGGGACAATTATCAAGCACCGAAGCCTGCATTTACCGGCACAAGAGTATTTGAAAACATCGACCTCAAAGAACTCGTCGATTACATTGATTGGACACCGTTTTTCATATCTTGGGACTTAGTAGGCAAGTTTCCAAAAATCCTGAAAGACGAGGTTGTTGGTGAAGCGGCTACGAGTCTTTATAACGATGCACAAGCCATGCTAACTGAAATGCTCGAAGACGAACGTATCAGAGCAAGTGGCGTGATTGGTTTCTGGCCTGCCGCGACTGAAGATGATGATACTGTCGTGGTTTACAAAGATGAAAGCCGAACGAAAGAACTCGCGCGCTTACATCACCTTCGCCAGCAGGTAGAGAAAACAGTCGAAGGCCAGCTTAGCCCTACGATGTCCCTCGCTGACTTTATCGCACCAAGCGATTCAGGCATTGAAGATTATATAGGAGGATTTGCAGTTACCGCGGGTCTTGGCGTTGAAGAGATTGCAAATGAATTCGAAGCTGCGGCTGATGACTACAACGCGATTATGATCAAGGCGCTAGCTGATCGATTGGCCGAAGCATTCGCCGAGTATATGCATGAAAAAGTTCGCAAAGAGCATTGGGGTTATGCATCTGAAGAAAGCTTTGATAACGTAGCGCTGATCAAAGAAAAATATCAAGGCATTCGTCCTGCGCCGGGCTATCCAGCTTGCCCTGACCACACCGAAAAAGAAAGGCTATTTGCTCTTTTGAATGCGCAACAAGACGTAGGCATGGAGCTCACCGAACACTTCGCGATGACGCCAGCGGCATCAGTCAGTGGCTTTTATTACTCGCATCCTGAGTCAAAGTACTTTTCTGTTGGAAAAATAACGAAGGATCAGGTCATTCGTTATGCCGAACGTAAAAATATGAGCGTTGAAGTATGCGAAAAGTGGCTATCGCCGGTGCTCAATTACGACGCTTAAGAGAAAATGAGGCGGCTTTAAGAGTTTAATTACTAAAACGCATAGAATTATTAGTTTTTAGCAGTTTTGATGCTTTATCAAAACTGCTAGTATCGCGCCCCTAGTATTAGCTCCAACATTACAACTTATAACTA
>NZ_LWFI01000843.1:0-2976 GCF_001635735.1 Oleiphilus sp. HI0067 | reverse complement strand
CTCAGATGTTGAAGTTAAGAAAGGGTATTGATGTATTAGTTGCAACGCCTGGACGCTTACTTGATTTATGTGAAAAGAATGCCGTAAAGCTCGATCAGATTGACGTATTTGTTCTAGACGAAGCCGACAGAATGCTGGATATGGGCTTCATTAATGATATTCGCCGCGTTATCGCGCTATTGCCCAAGCGCAGACAAAATCTGCTGTTCTCAGCGACATTTTCCGATGACATTCGTAATTTAGCGAAAGGCTTGATTCATGATCCCGTTGAGATCTCTGTATCGCCAAAAAATTCTGCCGCGAAAACTGTCGATCAATTAGTTATTCCAATTGATAAAGCTAACAAGTCACAAGCCTTAATTACCTTAATTAAACGCCATCAATGGTATCAAGTGCTCGTCTTTTGTCGGACAAAGCACGGCGCGAACAAGCTAAGCCAAAAACTGATTAAGTCTGGAATTAAAGCAGCCGCGATTCATGGTAATAAGAGTCAAGGAGCTAGAACAAGGGCGCTATCAGACTTTAAAAGCGGTGATTTACAAGCGCTTATTGCTACCGATATTGCCGCGCGAGGAATTGATATTGATCAGTTACCTCAAGTCGTGAACTTTGATTTACCGCATGTAGCTGAGGATTACGTGCATCGTATTGGTCGCACCGGGCGCGCTGGCATGGCAGGGAAAGCTGTCTCGTTAGTCACGGCAGAAGAATATAAAGAACTCGTCGGAATAGAGCGTTTGATTCAGCAGCATATTCCAAGAGAAGACATAAAAGGCTTCGAAGCTCAAAATGCATTGCCAGCATCTCCGCAGACTTTAAAACCAATTAAGGCGAAAAAACCGAAGAAAAATAAGACCAAAGTCGATGCTTTTAATCAGACCAGCTCAACGAATATGTCTGCCTCAGGCAAGCCGGATAAAAACAAGAAAAAAGCTAATAACAGCGACGGACACGGCAACAAGTCTCGCGACAAGGCTAAAAAGAGTCAGGCAAATAAAGATATTTGGGCTAGAGGCAAGCCAAAACAGAACAAGCCTAAGAAAAGTAGCAATAAACAGACTGGGAACAAAAATGCAGAATCTAAAAAAGGAGTAGGGCGCTCGCCACGCAAACGCCCTGTTCAAAATTAGGCGATTAACGCTTGGTTTCTAGTGCTAATTGGCGCGCAAGGTACTCTTCATAAGTGCCTTGGAAATCATTTAGCTTGTTGTCCTTGATTTCAATAATGCGTGTAGCCAAAGAAGAAACAAACTCTCTGTCATGGCTGACAAAAATCAGAGTGCCTGGATAATTTTCGAGCGCTAGGTTTAACGCTTCGATCGATTCCATGTCCAAGTGATTGGTTGGCTCATCCATAATTAGCACATTTGTTTCAGCGATAATCAGCTTACCAAACAACAGGCGGTTCTTTTCACCACCTGAACAAACAGAGACTTTCTTGTCGATGTCTTTCGACGAGAACAGCATGCGCCCCAGAATGCCGCGAATGAACTGATCATCTTGACCTGGCTTACGCCACTGGCCCATCCATTCGAACAAAGTCATATCTTCTGCAAAGTCGCGCGTACTGTCTTGTGGGCAATAACCAAGGCTTGCACTCTCAGCCCATTTAATAGTACCAACGCTAGCATCAAGCTCGTTCATCAAGCAGCGGAGTAGGGTTGTCTTACCTACGCCGTTTTCTCCAATCACCGCCAAACGTGTTCCAGCTTCGAGAATCATATCGCCGCCTTCAAATAAAGTTTCACCATCGAAGCCATGAGCTAAACCTTCAAGCACCAATGATTGGCGATGAAGTTTCTTTTCCTGATTGAAACGAATAAACGGGCTAACACGACTTGAAGGCTTAATTTCTTCTAACTCGATCTTTTCGAGACGCTTGGCGCGTGAGGTTGCTTGCTTTGCTTTTGACGCGTTGGCTGAGAAGCGGCTAACGAACTGTTGCAGCTCAGCGATCTCAGTTTTCTTTTTCGCATTCTCATGTTGTAAACGCTCACGGGCCGCAGTCGAAGCAATCATAAAGTCGTCGTAGTTGCCTGGGTAAACACGCAGCTCACCGTAATCGATATCGGCCATGTGCGTGCACACAGCATTTAAGAAGTGACGATCGTGAGAAATAATTATCATTGTGCTTGAACGTTGATTTAACAGTTCTTCTAACCAACGAATTGTATCGATATCCAAGTTGTTAGTCGGTTCGTCTAACAACAATATGTCTGGATCGGAGAAAAGTGCTTGAACTAGTAGGACGCGTAATTTCCAACCTGGTGCGATTTCGCTCATCAAGCCATAGAACATGGAAGGATCAAGGCCAGCATGAGTCAGCAATTCTTCAGCTTTAGATTCGGCAGAATAACCATCTAGTTCGGCGAAACGTGTTTCAAGATCAGCAACAAGCATTCCTTCTTCTTCGCTCATTTCTGGCAAGGAATAAATACGCTCGCGCTCAAGCTTAATATCCCAAAGTTCTTTGTGGCCCATAATGACCGCGTCAACAACGCTGTATTCTTCAAATGCGTATTGATCCTGACTTAATTTAGCGACACGTTCATTCGGAGAAATCGATACATTTCCTGATGTTGGCTCAAGTGAGCCGTCCAAGATTTTCATGAACGTTGATTTGCCGCAACCGTTTGCGCCAATAAGTCCGTAGCGATTACCTTCGCCAAATTTGACGGAAATGTTTTCAAAGAGAGGTTTCGCACCAAATTGCATGGTGACATTTGCTGTAGAAATCAATGAGTCGACCTTCGATCAGAATGTATGGAGACAAGCAAAAAGCCTGATTGCCTAAAATTTGCGCGCACTATAGAGCACAGCGCGCGCGAGGTCGATAAAAACTTTGAAATAGCTGCCGAGTTAGTATGACGAGCATATTTTCGTCACGATCAGGGGGCCATATTCTGTTTATATTTACGATAACTCACTACGATCTGAAATCATGTGTTTGAATCAACTTAGTCTCACTTAATTAAA
>NZ_LWFI01000842.1:0-218 GCF_001635735.1 Oleiphilus sp. HI0067 | reverse complement strand
ACTAATCGTGTCACTCACTTGGCTAACGAGGCCTGACTCAGGATCGACATCATTCACCAATGCCGTCGCACTCAAGATAAAATCATCACTACTATGTGCCGGTGCTTGTATGGTTAGACTCGCTAAATCGTCAATATTCACGATCCAAACACCACTACCCTGATCGGCACCCGTTGAAAGCTGCGCGCCCTCCGGAACACCCTCGAAACGCACCGCAG
>NZ_LWFI01000841.1:0-623 GCF_001635735.1 Oleiphilus sp. HI0067 | reverse complement strand
GATCCACCAAGCTAGCCATAATATCGAGTGTAATAGCCGTATCTTCATCACCTGTCGCAGGAGTCATCACCAAGGTTGGCGCATCCGCAACAGCATCAACCTGCACCGTAATTTGGTGGCTACTGATCTCGACACTCTGACTCACTCCCTCAGGGTCAACATCTTCGGTCGTCACTTCAACAGTTAAGGTGATATCCTGACTATCATGGAGACTAGGCGTATAACTTAATCCCGCTAACTCTCCAACCGTTAAATGATATTTTCCATCCGCATCCATGACGCCAGCAGACAGCAAGGCATCAGCCGGCACACCACTAATCACAATGTCTGTGATGCTTTCCGAACCATCCGCGTCAGGTTGACTAATATCAAGATTTAACGCGATCGCTGTATCTTCATCTCCACGTGCTGATGCCACTACGACAGCCTGTTCTGACACGGGCAACACTTCTACATTAAAACTAATCGTGTCACTCACTTGGCTAACGAGGCCTGACTCAGGATCGACATCATTCACCAATGCCGTCGCACTCAAGATAAAATCATCACTACTATGTGCCGGTGCCTGTATGGTTAGACTCGCTAAATCGTCGATATTCACGATCCAAACACCACTACCCTGA
>NZ_LWFI01000840.1:0-721 GCF_001635735.1 Oleiphilus sp. HI0067 | reverse complement strand
GCGTTATAGGTAAAGGAATTACTCTAAATGGGAAAAAGGGTACGTAAACATAGAGATAAAAAGACGAAGAAATCGTCAAAAAAATCCTGTTATCCTATTTATCAGGTGATTTCATTTTTGCTTGGGTTAGTTGGTTTTCTTATTTTGGCTTGGTGTGGTTATAAAATGGGAAACCCTTTTCCATATGCTTCATACATCGGATTAGGTTTAGTGGTATCAGCCACTTTCATAAGTATTATCTTTGATAAAAGTAAGTGGTCAAAAAATCGCGATGACTACCCAGATAATTTGGGGGGGCATGATGGCGGCGCCCACTAATGGCTATAGCAAAGCCATTTTGCCTCGCCAGCAAGCTGGCTGACAAAATTCCGCAAATGGCGGCGCTAATAAGTACTAAGAATGAAAAGCGGACATTGGTTTTCCATTCGCAAATAGACAAGAGCAGACCTTGGCGTTTATTCATTCTCGATGCCTGCGTCAAGAGGGAGATGCCGGACTTTGATCTTTACTAACAATCGCTTATAGGTTGAGGTCGACTTTGCGTATAAGCGCCGTTGTAATCTTGATGGGTAATAAAAGCATCTTGTTAATATCAAACTAGGCTTTAATTAGAGTAGTCATATTTTAATAAGCGAGTTAAATGAAAATTAAAGAAGAATGGTTAGGGTTCGGGCCCTTATGTCTTTTGCTAGGTATTCCTGGGTTATTTTTGTTTCAACCA
>NZ_LWFI01000839.1:0-285 GCF_001635735.1 Oleiphilus sp. HI0067 | reverse complement strand
AAGGTGCAACCTTTGAAGGCCATGATCATGGCGATCATGACGAACATGGGCATGACAAACATGACGACCATGGACNCGACGANCATGACGACCANGGACACGACAAGCATGACGACCACGGACACGACAAGCATGACGACCACGGACACGACAAGCATGACGACCACGGACACGACAAGCATGACGACCACGGACACGACAAGCATGATGATCACGGACATGACGACCATGGACATGATGAGCATGAAGGTCATCACCATGCCCATGACGGAGTAGACCCTCACG
>NZ_LWFI01000838.1:0-395 GCF_001635735.1 Oleiphilus sp. HI0067 | reverse complement strand
CTGAATTTAATTTTCTAAGCAACTAACTTATTGAAATCAAACTCAAAATTAGGTGTTAACTTCTCGCTTATTTCCAACCCTTTTGAAGGGTCTTCCCTCAAGCGAGGCGCGAATTATATAGATCTTAATTCGCCGGTCAACTACTTTTTTTGATCTTTCTGATTTTATTTTTGAGCTCGTTTTCAACACTTAAATAAGCAACAAAAACTTCTCAAAAATCACCAGAAACAAAGATCAAAAATTACGCTAGAAGACCTTCACTTCTCGCCTCAATTTCGACTCCCCTAGGTGTCTCCCTCAAAGCGAGCGCGCATTATAAATATATAAACCAAACGGTCAATAAGTTTTTGATAATTTATTTAATCGAAACTCGAGCGATTTTTTTCTTGCCAGCC
>NZ_LWFI01000837.1:0-739 GCF_001635735.1 Oleiphilus sp. HI0067 | reverse complement strand
AGCCGCCGCCACAATAGGCGTATCGGCAACCGCCTCGACGGTAACCTCTACCGAACCATTATAAACTTGACTAGCACCACTCTGTGTGAACGTTACTTCAGTCGTTAATGTAAAGTCATCGCTGGAATGTTCGACTGGCGTAAGGCTCAAACCGTCAAGATCAGCAGGATCCACTGTCCAGGTGCCATCACCGTTGTTCGTACCCGCTGACAAAATCGCTCCGGTTGGCACGCCACCGATCGTGACACTGCTGATCGTTTCAGTGCTATCAACAGCGGTTAATGGACCCAGTTCAAGATCGACCTCAGTATCCTCTAACGTGCTTACCGTTCCTGTTAATGGATTGCCATCCGCGCTCGGGTTCGTTGGATCGATTGGATCAGTCGGATCGACTGGGTCAACCGGGTTCGGGCCATCAATAACCGGATTAATTGTTACAGTCATTGACGTCGTTGCACTATTGCTATCGACTTGGCTGCTATCATCGGGATCAACATCTTCATTATGAATCGTGACCTGCAGAACGATATCGCTTAGATGGCCTATTGCTGGCGTGATCGTGAGACCGGCAAGCTCAGCGGCTGTCAACGTCCAGCTACCATCTCCATTGTCAGTGCCAGCAGATAACGTAGCATCTAACGGCACATCGCTGATAGTGTAACCAGTAACTGACTCAGAACCGTCGTTATCTGCTAGGCTACCAGTGATATCCAAGGCAATAGCACTATTCTCATCACCA
>NZ_LWFI01000836.1:0-814 GCF_001635735.1 Oleiphilus sp. HI0067 | reverse complement strand
ACTAATCACAATGTCTGTGATGCTTTCCGAACCATCCGCGTCAGGTTGACTAATATCAAGATTTAACGCGATCGCTGTATCTTCATCTCCACGTGCTGATGCCACTACGACAGCCTGTTCTGACACGGGCAACACTTCTACATTAAAACTAATCGTGTCACTCACTTGGCTAACGAGGCCTGACTCAGGATCGACATCATTCACCAATGCCGTCGCACTCAAGATAAAATCATCACTACTATGTGCCGGTGCTTGTATGGTTAGACTCGCTAAATCGTCAATATTCACGATCCAAACACCACTACCCTGATCGGCACCCGTTGAAAGCTGCGCGCCCTCCGGAACACCCTCGAAACGCACCGCAGTAATCGACTCAGAACCATCTAGATCGACAAGATCCGCCGTTATATCCAGGCTAATCGGTTCATCTTCGTTTCCGCTAATGTCGTTCGCTTGTAACGTTGGGACATCCGCCACTGGGATAACTGAAACATGATATTGTGCGGTGCTACTCGCTTCCGTAACCACACCACTATCTGGATCTTCGTCCTGATGCGTCACCATGACATCCAACGTAAAGTCAGTACTGTCATGCAACGGAGGCGTTAACGTCAGCGCTGCTAGATCCTCGGCCAATACAGTCACTGTATCGTCAGCATTGACCGTACCGTGGCTAAACACTGCGCCGTCTGGCACTTGCGAAAACATAACGCTCACAATGCTATCTGGGTCGACATTACCTATGATCATACTGAAGATATCCAATTGCATTGAACTATCTTCATTTACCTCTGTATACCCATCCCTGAGCGTT
>NZ_LWFI01000835.1:0-700 GCF_001635735.1 Oleiphilus sp. HI0067 | reverse complement strand
GTCGGCTCATCACATCCTGGGGCTGAAGCCGGTCCCAAGGGTATGGCTGTTCGCCATTTAAAGTGGTACGCGAGCTGGGTTTAGAACGTCGTGAGACAGTTCGGTCCCTATCTGCCGTGGACGTTGGAAAATTGAGAAGGGCTGCTCCTAGTACGAGAGGACCGGAGTGGACGAACCTCTGGTGTTCGGGTTGTGTCGCCAGACGCATTGCCCGGTAGCTATGTTCGGACAGGATAACCGCTGAAAGCATCTAAGCGGGAAGCCCCCTTCAAGATAAGTTTTCCCTGATTCCTTGAGAATCCTAAAGGGCCCTTAAAGACTATGAGGTTGATAGGCAGGGTGTGTAAGCGTTGTGAGGCGTTGAGCTAACCTGTACTAATTGCCCGTGAGGCTTGACTATATAACGCCAAAGCGTCTTCGAAAGAAGGCTGGGTGTATAGGCAACCAATCGAAAAATCGACGAATAATGAAGATATGAATCATAAGCGACTACTATTGCTTCCAATGTTAAAGACAACAGCAGAATTAAGTGTTGGTGTAACGACCGTAAGTTACTTCAACCAGAGTTTTGCCTGACGACCATAGAGAACTGGAACCACCTGATCCCATCCCGAACTCAGAAGTGAAACGGTTCATCGCCGATGGTAGTGTGGGAGGTCCCATGTGAGAGTAGGTCATCGTCAGGCTTCTAATATGAGAG
>NZ_LWFI01000834.1:0-2195 GCF_001635735.1 Oleiphilus sp. HI0067 | reverse complement strand
CCACGAGCAGGTTGAAGGTTAGGTAACACTGACTGGAGGACCGAACCCACTGTCGTTGAAAAGCCAGGGGATGACTTGTGGATAGGAGTGAAAGGCTAATCAAACTCGGAGATAGCTGGTTCTCCTCGAAAGCTATTTAGGTAGCGCCTCGTGTATCACCCTAGGGGGTAGAGCACTGTTTGGGCTAGGGGGTCATCCCGACTTACCAACCCCATGCAAACTCCGAATACCTAGGAGTGCGAGCACGGGAGACACACGGCGGGTGCTAACGTCCGTCGTGGAGAGGGCAACAACCCAGACCGCCAGCTAAGGTCCCAAATTCATAGTTAAGTGGGAAACGATGTGGGAAGGCTTAGACAGCTAGGAGGTTGGCTTAGAAGCAGCCACCCTTTAAAGAAAGCGTAATAGCTCACTAGTCGAGTCGGCCTGCGCGGAAGATTTAACGGGGCTCAAACTATGAACCGAAGCTGCGGATATAGATTTATCTATATGGTAGAGGAGCGTTCTGTACGCTGTTGAAGGTGAATCGAGAGGTTTGCTGGAGGTATCAGAAGTGCGAATGCTGACATGAGTAACGATAAGGGGGGTGAAAAACCTCCCCGCCGGAAGACCAAGGGTTCCTGCGCAACGCTAATCGGCGCAGGGTGAGTCGGCCCCTAAGGCGAGGCTGAGAAGCGTAGTCGATGGGAAACAGGTTAATATTCCTGTACTTCTTTATATTGCGATGGAGAGACGGAGAAAGCTAGGCCAGCATGGCGATGGTTGTCCATGTTTAAGGTTGTAGGCTGGGGACTTAGGCAAATCCGGGTCCCTAAGGCTGAGAACTGATGACGAGATCCTACGGGATTGAAGTGGTTGATGCTCTGCTTCCAGGAAAAACTTCTAAGCTTCAGATATAAAGGAACCGTACCCCAAACCGACACAGGTGGTCAGGTAGAGAATACCAAGGCGCTTGAGAGAACTCGGGTGAAGGAACTAGGCAAAATGGTACCGTAACTTCGGGAGAAGGTACGCTGCTGCCGGTGATGGGACTTGCTCCCTAAGCTAGCGGCAGTCGAAGATACCAGTTAGCTGCGACTGTTTATTAAAAACACAGCACTCTGCAAACTCGAAAGAGGACGTATAGGGTGTGACACCTGCCCGGTGCCGGAAGGTTAATTGATGGGGTTAGCGTATGCGAAGCTCTTGATCGAAGCCCCGGTAAACGGCGGCCGTAACTATAACGGTCCTAAGGTAGCGAAATTCCTTGTCGGGTAAGTTCCGACCTGCACGAATGGTGTAACGATGGCTAAGCTGTCTCCACCCGAGACTCAGTGAAATTGAAATCGCTGTTAAGATGCAGCGTATCCGCGGCTAGACGGAAAGACCCCGTGAACCTTTACTACAGCTTCACAGTGAACTTTGAGCCTATTTGTGTAGGATAGGTGGGAGGCTTTGAAACATGCACGCCAGTGTGTGTGGAGCCATCCTTGAAATACCACCCTGGTATGTTTGAGGTTCTAACTCTGGTCCCTTATCGGGATCGAGGACACTGTGTGGTGGGTAGTTTGACTGGGGCGGTCTCCTCCCAAAGAGTAACGGAGGAGCACGAAGGTGCGCTAAGCATGGTCGGACATCATGCGGTTAGTGTAATGGCATAAGCGCGCTTAACTGCGAGACAGACACGTCGAGCAGGTACGAAAGTAGGTCATAGTGATCCGGTGGTTCTGTATGGAAGGGCCATCGCTCAACGGATAAAAGGTACTCCGGGGATAACAGGCTGATACCGCCCAAGAGTTCACATCGACGGCGGTGTTTGGCACCTCGATGTCGGCTCATCACATCCTGGGGCTGAAGCCGGTCCCAAGGGTATGGCTGTTCGCCATTTAAAGTGGTACGCGAGCTGGGTTTAGAACGTCGTGAGACAGTTCGGTCCCTATCTGCCGTGGACGTTGGAAAATTGAGAAGAGCTGCTCCTAGTACGAGAGGACCGGAGTGGACGAACCTCTGGTGTTCGGGTTGTGTCGCCAGACGCATTGCCCGGTAGCTATGTTCGGACAGGATAACCGCTGAAAGCATCTAAGCGGGAAGCCCCCTTCAAGATAAGTTTTCCCTGATTCCTTGAGAATCCTAAAGGGCCCTTAAAGACTATGAGGTTGATAGGCAGGGTGTGTAAGCGTTGTGAGGCGTTGAGCTAACCTGTACTAATTGCCCGT
>NZ_LWFI01000833.1:0-6804 GCF_001635735.1 Oleiphilus sp. HI0067 | reverse complement strand
GTGATGTGCTTCAAGCCTCTAGTTTAGGCTTGGACTTCTCTGATATTCGAGGGCCGGGGGACTGGGCGCTGCAGATTACAAAGGCATTGGGGGGGGATGAATATGTTAACCCTTGTGGTGGGGTTGATATTTTTGATGCGCTTGATTACCAGCGTAATGGTGTAGATATCAAGTTTCTTAAACCACATCTTGAGCCTTATGTGCAAGGTCGTAGGGCGAACTTTACTGAAGGTTTATCTATCATTGATATGCTAATGTTTTGTTCTTTGGATGATGTAGGGAATCGAATTGAGCAATCGTATTCGTTAGTTGACCCTCAAGAACTTAAGGAAATATAAATGGATATGCACAAAGAATTCCCTAAAACAGTTGATAGAACAGATTTCTGGCGCCAGATTAAAAGGACGGTGAATGGCGAGCCGGTTAGCGAAGGGGATATCAATTCGATTGTAGAAGCTATCGATGCCCATTTGTTTTCAGAGTCGGGAGATGACGAAGTTCATTTGTTGGACTTAGGGTGCGGCAATGCCGCATTAGCAAGTTATATATTTGATCGCTTAGATAGTTATACCGGCGTTGATTTTTCAGAGTATCTAGTAGGAGTGGCGAAAGAATTTTTTAGCCATGACGTAGTTAGAGAGTATGTCGTTGCTGATATTTCTAAATTCGTGGCAAACATAAAAACTGCTGAAACTTTTACGCACGTACTTTGTTATGGAGTAATGTCCTACTTGTCCAAGGAGGCTGTTGATGAGTTGTTTGGCAAATTATGGGAAGTGCCGTCAATATCAAAAGTGTTTATCGGTAACTTGCCTAATAAACCAAAGGCTAAAGAGTTTTTCAGCAAGCGAAATATTTCCTCATATGATCTAGACGATAATATGTCGGCGATCGGGGTCTGGTGGCATGCTGAAGAGTTAATTGATTTGGCGAAGTCGAAGGGGTGGAAGGCGTCAGTATCGACGATGCCTGAAGGCTTTTATGCTGCAAAGTATCGTTTTGACCTAACTCTTCAGAGAGCTTAATTATATGAAGTTCGACCCCAAAATATACTCAACTTCTAATTTGTTCAAACCAAGTTCGGGCGAGCTTGAAAGCTATTTCGACCACCTTTCTCGAGGCACAATAGTAAATTTGTTTGAAGATCGTTTTCGTGATTATCATTCGAGCCAATACTGTCTTTCGTTTTCGACGGGCTTTTGGGCCTTAGTTGCTTCAATAATTGCTAAAACAAATAAAGGAGGCGCTAAGGACGTCTTGATGCCATCCATGACCTATAGGAGGTTAGCTGATGTTGTTAATTGGACGGGGATGGTGCCAAAGTTTATTGATATTGACCCTAACACGCTAGCTCTTTCTGTTGACAAATTGAGTCAGAGTATCGATCAAGATTCAGCGCTTATTTTACCTGTTCACCCTATAGTGAATTGTTGCCCTGTTCAGCAGCTTATAGATGTGGGGAGGCAGCATAATGTTCCTGTATTGTTTGATGCTGTAGAGTCGGTTCATGAGACCGTTTCAGGTAAACGTGTCGGCAGCTTTGGGGTTGGAGAGGTCTTTTCACTTCATGCCAGCAAACTGATCAATGGTATCGAAGGGGGGTATGTATGTACGGACGATCAGGAATTTTTTGATAAGTTAAAGTCAATTACGACCACCTCTTCTTCAAAGTATCGGCTTCCCTACATTCAAGCAGATATTCATCCTCTTCATTGTGTGTACGCGTTAGCAGGTTTGGATGCCATTGAGCGCAATGTTTCTCATAACAGGCAGGTGTACGAGGCTTATGAGCAGCAGCTAAAGGGGCATCCATTTGTTAGGTTATTGCATTTTGATCAGTCGGAACAAACATCATTTAAAAATATAGTTGTAGAATTTACTGAGACTAGTCCAGTGTCCAGAGATGATTGTGTTAAACAATTGAACTTTCTGGGGATACAGTGTCGAGCTCACTATTACCCTCCGCTTCATGATAAATCTGCTTCTTACGCAACGAAAAAAACTGATTTGAAGTCGACCAATGAGCTGAAAAACTTGTTTCTGAACTTGCCCTGTGGGCAGAGGTTCGCTCCTGAAAACGCCAAGAGTGTAGTTGTTGAATTAAATAAGTTGTTCGGCCTTTAATTAGTTGGGTAAATAGGAGTTGATAATGCTAGATTTTGAACGTTTTAAAGAATGTATTGATTCGGTCGACGCCACCGACTACTTCACTAACCATGGTCCAAAAGCACGCATTTTTGAAGACTTAGTTGCTTCATTATTAAGTGCGAATGCTGTCGCGGTGGCTAACCTCTTTGTGGCCTCGGCTATGGTGTCAGTCGAAGTACCTGACGCTGATGCTGTCGATATTAAAGATGCAAGAATAAAGAGCGGCATAATATTAAATAAAATTAGAAGCGGGACGGATAATTTATGTTCCGCCCGGAATAAGTTTTATGAAATCGACTTTTTAAATCGTCCAAAAAATATAGATAACATCAAAGCGTTAAGTGGTCAGGTTTGCTTCGTATTAAACCCTTTTGAGGACGTGGAGTTGTTGAAAAGTATTGTTCAGAAAGCTAGTTGCGCTATCATCAGCCATGAGCGAGGTGAGTTGATTGATACCTACACTGGCGGCACCATCGTTTCAACTAATGATCTATTTCTTGAGCGTATGAGGAATATTCGAAGTAGTTACGGGGTAAACGAACTGGTTTCGGTGCCGATTACTTCGAACGGCAGGTTTTCTGAAGCGCAAGCTCTTCAAGGAATTATGTCTTGTAGAGAACGCCTAAATATACTAGACGCATAGTGTTAGTTTGATTTTATTAAAAAACACTGTTGCCAACTATGTTGGCCGTATCTATGTCATCGTTACGGGTATTGTTGTACTTCCATTGTATATGCAATACCTCGGTGATGAGGCTTATGGCTTGGTGGGTTTGTTTACGGTTGTTCAATCCTGGATTCAGTTGCTTAATATGGGGCTTGCGCCAACCCTCGGGCGAGAGGCTGCAAAGGCTAGAGCCTCAAAGCATGGGTTCGAAAGTTTTTACCGGGTATTAACGAGCTATGAGCTGATCTTTGCTGTTCTGGTTGGCTTAATGATTTTTGCCACGGTGTTAGGTAGCGGCTGGTTTGCCACTTCCTGGCTCAAAGTAGAGAGCCTAGCGATTACGAGCGTTGAGCTTTCGGTGATGCTGATGCTGTTTGTCGCTGCGGTGCGTTTTCAGGGTAGTTTGTATCGTAGCGGCATTATGGGGCTTGAAAAGCAAGTCTACATGAATGTTATGGATGTTATTTTTGTTTCATTACGGTTTCTCGGCGGCCTTTGTTTAGTGGCCTTCATCTCCAATAATGTGGTCCATTATTTTGTCTACCAGCTTGTGCTTTCATTGGCCGAGTTGGTTGTTGTGCGTAACAAACAGTTTGCTCTAGTGCCTAAGAGCGTTGCGCGTAGCTATGGATTTTATTGGAGCGTTGTTAAGCCTACCTTGCCCTTTGCAATGGGTATAGCGTACACGGCGGGTATCTGGGTGTTGATCACTCAAGTCGATAAGGCCATATTATCGGGCGGGTTGAGTCTGACAGAATTTGGTTATTACACTTTAGTGGCTCTAGTCGTGGGTGGCATACTGCAAATATCCCAGCCCTTGTCCGAAGCAATTCGCCCGAGAATGACGGTATTTGCCGAGTCAGGAAAAACACAAGAGTTACATGCGCTTTATCTGCTTGGTACGCAGTTGGTTGCAGCGGTATGTTTATCAGCGGCGTTTGTTATTGCATTTAATGCAAGGCCTTTGATTTACCTTTGGACGGGAAATCAAGATGCAGCCGCTTGGAGTGAAGAGGTGCTTTTTTGGTTTGCGCTAGGCAATGGCATATTGGCGGTGGCCGCGTTTCAGTACTACCTGCAATTTGCTTACGGAAAGTTGAAGCTGCACGTTTTTGGCTCAACCTTATCTGCTTGCGTGCAGGTGCCTGTGATTGCCTATGCAGCCTATCACTATGGCGCACTGGGTGCAGCAAAAGCATGGTTCGGGGTGCGGCTGTTGTTTTTTATTTTTTGGGTGCCTGTGGTGCATCGTGCTTTTGCGAAAGGTTTGCATGTGCAGTGGTTATGTAAGGCTGTTTTGCCGGCGGCATTGTTTATCTTTTCGGTTAGCTATTTTTGGCCGCAGCATCTTTTTGGGGAAGATCGAATTGGGCTACTTTGTAATATCTTGACCCAATCACTGACGGTTTTTATTTTCTCACTTTTGTGTATCAAAACGATAAGGCATCGTTTTCTGGGTTATTTTGGGTCTGTTTTTAATGAGTGATAATATAGTCGTTTCAGTTTGTGTGATTACTTACAAACACTCTAGATATATTCGAGATTGTTTGGAAGGAATCTTTAATCAAAGAACTACATTTGAATTTGAGGTAATAGTTGGTAACGATTCTTCTCCTGATGAAACCGCACGAATTTTGAATTCCTATAAAGATAGTGTGAAGCGCTCTTATACTCCAATAAATAGACCCTCCAATATTGGTGGTAAGAGAAATTTTGTGGATGTAGTTGCTAGAGCGAAGGGCGAATACATTGCAATCTGTGACGGTGACGACTATTGGATTGACCCTCTAAAGCTCCAAAAACAGTATGACGCACTCCAGCGTCATCCGAATGTAGATTTATGCTTTCACCCTGCGAAAGTAATTGGCAATGAAAAGTTTCATTCAGTACGTAACAACTTAAGTGCTGTAGAGATGATTTATTCGTTAAATCAAGTGATTGAAGGCGGTGGTGCGTTTATGCCAACCGCTTCTTTACTAATTCGTAAATCCTCCATTTGCCCTTTTCCAAGCTGGTTTGTCGACAAGGCGCCTGCAGGAGATACCTTTATCCAAGTATTAGGCTCTATTCGAGGTGGCGCACTTTTTTTGCCAGATGTTATGAGCGCCTACACGAGGTTTAGTGTTGGCTCGGCGACAGCTAGCAATTTGCAACATTTTTCGTTCGAAAAAATAAAAACGCAAGCGAAAAATTATCGCTATTGCTATTTAAAACTGGCCGAGAGGCTTGACCATAATTCGGGTATAATTTGCCGTGCAGCTATGTCTAAATTACTATTTGATTTGTCGGTTAAAGCCCTAGATGCTGGATATGTTGGATTGTTTAAAGAGCTTTTTGACAGTTCGTGGACTAATCTGACAAAAAAAACAATGTTCTGCCGCTTAGTTTGGATTGCTCGCTATTGTTATTGCGCTCGATCGGTCATAAAGAAAAAGCTGGCTGAGAAAAGAAAATTAGTACTTGGTTGAGGGAAAGTGTGTTTGGGTCCGATGATATTTTGGAACCTAACAAGGCTTTTTCAAGATAGGTGTTAGACCCTATTAATAAAAATCGTCAACTAGTCTCTGGTCAGTCTGGTTTTATGGATTGGCAAAATAAGTTTTAGGCCATCAGCCTTATTCTATTTATGATATTCACCCTATATGCCACGTGTTTTCAGTAGCAAACTAAACTATCGACCAATTACTGTTTTGTTATTTGTTTTAACGTTCCTCTTTGTCTTTAGTGTGTCTTTCACTTTTTTGCCAACATACTCTGGTCGTTTGGTCCTGGCGTTCCTCCTTATCTTCTATTCAGGTATATGGTCGTTAAAGCAACGAGGTAGTTCGCCTACAAACTATGTTTACCTCGTACTTGGATTTTCTTTTTTCACGCTTTGGTGTGTGGCCATAACTAATGTTAGCAATGCCAACAATTTTTCAATAATGATTGCCTCGGCATTATTTCTTATTGAGGGGGTTGTAGGGACTCTGTTACTCGTTGGTTACTTGAACTACCATCAAGTTCAAGGCAGTCGATTGCTTTGTCTTCTTGTTGATGTGATCGCTTTACAGGCATTGTTTGTTGTAATTTACTTTGTTTCACCTAGTTTTAAGGAATTAGCTGCTTTCCTCGTACCAGCAGAGGAAAGTAATGTGAAAGGCTTATCTGCCCTAATACGTTCGAGGGGGCTAACTCACTCCGCAAGCGCTACGTTGTCTCTAGTGCAGGCTTCCGGAGGGTTTATTCTTCTCTATCTTATTGCGTTAAAGCAAATAAAAAGGCCGCTGTGGATTGTCTCCTTGGCGCTTTTGCTTATTGTTATATCTGTAATATTAACTGGCCGAACAGGAATAATATTGCTGGCACTGGGTTTTATCGGTGGCCCACTAGTAGCTGTCTTATCTGGAAGGTTGACTAAAAATATGCTTAGAATTTTGGTTGCGGCACCAATACTATTGTTCTCTGGTCTTCTTGCGCTAAATTTCTTGTATACGAATCTTCTTGGAGGGTTCCAGACTTCTTGGGGGCAGGACGGTTTTGATTATATGCTGACTTGGGCGACTCGAGAATTTACTGGGGGGGGGGGAGGTAGTCGGTTCGCTATTTTGGAAGCTTTGCAGAGAATGTGGATTTTTCCTGTGTCAGATATGGGGTTGTTTTTTGGCGACCCCTCGTCGTGGGGTAATATTCCGTCAGATGTTGGCATTGTGCGGCTTCTGAACGCGACAGGCATGATCGGAACCCTCTTTTTTTATGTTCCGTTTTTGTTGTTATTCTTATTTCTAGTTCGCGGAGCAGGTTCTTATACAGATAAGGTTTTTTTGGGATTGTTGGTGTTTTTTTTGATTCTTGCTGAGTTTAAGGAGCCTTTTTTACTTAAGTTGTATGTTATAAAAATCGTGATAATTATTTTTTGTGCGACTCAACAAGAAAAAATTTTGAAAAGGAATTAATTGATCGGATTGCGTTATCGGAGTCTGGTTGTTCCGTCCATCAGCGAAAAAAAT
>NZ_LWFI01000832.1:0-485 GCF_001635735.1 Oleiphilus sp. HI0067 | reverse complement strand
TAGTGATCCGCAATGATATTTTTATATCTATGCCACTCTTCATCCCATTTTTGAATAGGCCACTGTAAACGCTCGCGCAATAACTCTGTCCATGGCTGAATCAAATGAATCGCGCCTTCCGGATACAACATCCCTATCCGTACACGTCTCAAAAGAAGATCATCTAAATGCTCAACGGCTTCGTTCTCACACGCCCAAAATAATTCTTGGAGGCAAACTTCAGTGTTGCCTAACAGCGTTAAATCATCAATATCCGCTTGCTCCACAAGCTGATTAGCAATATCACCGTAACGGCCAACGAGCCTCTGACGGCGTTGCTTCGATAGTTTATGGTCGCCAATCAACACAGATTCATCGGACTCACTAAAATCTGAAGGCGCATCTAACTCCGATATGGAAAGGTTGTTTTGTAAATAAGGTTGAGCTGCACGCAATACTTCGAGCGCTAACAAGCGAAATGTCGTGAGTTTGCCGCCGGCGATACT
>NZ_LWFI01000831.1:0-326 GCF_001635735.1 Oleiphilus sp. HI0067 | reverse complement strand
TACAGTGTTCTTTTTACGAATAGCGCAGTAGTCCTAGCGCAGTGACTTTACTATAATATGCGCCGATTATTTCCACCGGATATATGTAATACATGAGTGACTTTCAAGACCGCGTTCTAGTACAAGAGCATTTAGCGCACGAAAAAATCCCACAAGCGATTGATCAAGCACAGGTAGATCAACTCACAGCAGAAATAAAAGGGCTGTTGAAACAGAACAATGCTGTGTTGATTGCACACTATTACACGGATCCGTTGGTTCAAGGCTTAGCTGAGGAAACCGGTGGGTGCGTGTCCGATTCACTTGAAATGGCACGCTTTGGCGCG
>NZ_LWFI01000830.1:0-378 GCF_001635735.1 Oleiphilus sp. HI0067 | reverse complement strand
CGAACCTCCTTCACATCTCATACGAAGGTGACATTCTTGAAGATCCTTGGGCAGAAGCAGAAGAAGATATGTGGCGTTGGTCTGTATCTCCTGAAAATGCACCCGATAAAGCAACCTATATCGACCTAACTTACGAGAAGGGTGATATTACTGAGGTTGACGGGAAAGCGATGACTCCTGCAGAAGTGCTAGCGCACTTGAATGAAGTGGGTGGCGCAAACGGCATTGGTCGTTTAGACATCGTAGAAAACCGTTATGTTGGTATGAAGTCACGTGGTTGTTATGAGACACCTGGTGGCACCATCATGCTTAAAGCACACCGTGCGATCGAATCAATCACGCTAGACAAAGAAGCTGCGCACCTTAAAGACAGTGTGA
>NZ_LWFI01000829.1:0-464 GCF_001635735.1 Oleiphilus sp. HI0067 | reverse complement strand
ACTTTTTCTGTACCTTGTTCGATATCGAACAAACGTAGTATCTTCAATCCAACGTTCGCTGGGATATGGTCGATGACTGTGCCATTTTTGATCGCCTCGACCTGCATTTTTGTTTGCTTGTCCATAGTCATGCCCCCCTTAGTAGTCTTCGTTTAATAGTAAGGCGAGTAGTGCCTCGCGCGCATAGACGCCATTTTCGGCTTGCTCGAAATAATACGCATGCTTCGTTTTATCTACGTCAACCGTAATCTCGTCAACGCGAGGTAGAGGGTGCAATACCTTAAGATTATCCTTTGCAGGCTCGAGCATTGCTGCCGTTAGAATGTAGGCAGCCTTCATATGCACATATTCAGAGGGATCAAAACGTTCTTTCTGTACGCGCGTCATATATAGGATGTCGAGCTCTGAAATCACATTTTCCATTGAGCTATGCGCGGAGTACTTGATACCCGCCTTGTTCAACT
>NZ_LWFI01000828.1:0-315 GCF_001635735.1 Oleiphilus sp. HI0067 | reverse complement strand
GTACTATAGTTGTGCACAGAGTAATGCATGTTGGCCTCAGCATAATTTGGAACAGTAATAGTTTCTGGGCCGTAGCCATTAGTGTCATCAACATCTTGTTGAATTGTCGCATCGCCCAACTCGTAACTCATATCCTGATAGTAGATATGGTCGAGCTCTGCGCCAGAATCAGGATCATATAACCAAAGATGGTTATCTAGATCTCGCATACCGGACTCGCCACCCCAGGTCAAGACAATACGCATATCAGCAGCGTCCATCACACTGGACAACGAGATCGTGCCGGCGTTAATCGTTTCACCTTCTAACACACTA